>JAOUEU010000339.1 GCA_029858555.1 Candidatus Zixiibacteriota bacterium | reverse complement strand
CATACACTCATGCGCCGCCGGCTCTGTCGGTTTGGCGCGGACAGGCCTTACTTACTTTATAGCCAGACTCGCCCGTGCGTTTGCCGGCACACCATCCCTTCGGCCAAACACGCGAGCAAAATAGAGTGGATTTAACATCAATTGAGGCGTAGATTCCGGTATCTAGTAACAGCAATTCATTGTCAAGGAGAGGTGGATATGTACGTCTATCTGGTCCAGCACGCCCTGGCCAAAGAAAAGCACGAAGACCCCAACCGGTCCCTGTCGGACCAGGGCCGGACCGATATCACAAAGATGACCCACTTCGTCGCTGAACACCTCACGATTGATGTCAATACCATTGTCCACAGCGGCAAGACGCGGGCCGAAGAAACGGCGGGCGTGCTGGCCGAAAAGTTAAACCCGGCCGGCGGGGTCAGAACTGAGGGCGGCCTTGCGCCCCTTGATGACCCGGCTATATGGGCCAAGCGGCTGGAGTCTGCTGCGGAAGACATCATGCTGGTGGGTCATTTGCCGCACCTGAGCAAGCTGGCGGCGAGACTCATCTGGGGTGATGATTCCCGGACCGTGGTTTCTTTCCGCAATGCCGGGATTGTCTGTCTTGGACGGGATGATTTCACAGACTGGTCGGTTCAGTGGGCTCTTTTCCCGGACATGTTGAAGTGAGCCTGCGGTTCGGCTGACTATCCAAAATCCCGCCAACACCGGTCAGAGCGGCGTGACTTTTGGACTGAACACCGGCCCCCGGTCACTCGTATATTATATACCGCCAGGGATATCCGTTTGAGATACGGCTATGCCGAGCCTCCGGGCTGCCCCGCCGTCCAGCCGGAGACATGATCTCTATCATTCTATAAGCTCCCTGTGCGGCGCTGACAGGACAGCTACAAATGAAGCACATACAGTATCCAACCATTGGGAGCCAACGTTATGATGAAGGTTTCAAGCACAATCACTCTGGTGATCGCCATGCTGCTGGCGGTCACATCCGTGGGGGCCGGGGAGATCCACGATGCCGTCCAAAGCGGCGACCTGGCCCAGGTCAAGGCGCTGCTGGCGCAGAGCCCCGAACTGCTGAATGAAAAGAGCAGAAACAACCTGACGCCGCTTAATCTGGCGGCCATGGAAGGCAGAACGGAAATTGTTGCTTACCTCCTGGCCGCCGGGGCGGACATGAGTCTCGGGGACAATGAAAACAGCAAGCCCCTGCACAATGCCGCCGCCCGGGGTCAGACCGAGGTAATCAGGTTGCTGTTGGACCGGGGAGCCGATGTGAATGTCCGGGATGACAACCAGATGACGCCCCTGCTGTTCGCCCTTATCAGGTACCCCGAGGCGGCCCGCTTACTGATCGAGCGCGGCGCCGATATCAAGGCGCAAGGCAGCCGGGGCTGGCCGCCCCTCCTGTATGCGGTCATCGGCGGGCATCGTGACATAGCCGAGCTGCTCATTGAGAGGGGCGCCAATGTAAATGAGCAGGGCAATGACGGCATCGCGCCCCTTCACAGCGCTTCGTCATTCGGCCGCGACAGCGTTTTCCAACTGCTGATCGACAAGGGCGCCAGAATTGACGTCAGGAACGAGCACGGCGAGACCCCCCTTTGCTACGCATTGAACGCCAATTGCCTTGACGAAGCCAGAACGCTCATAGAAAGAGGCGCCGATGTCAATATCCGCACGGAGGCCAACAGGACCCCGCTGCACAGTGCCGCTCAGCGAGGCACCGTCGCCATCGCCGAACTTCTTCTGGCGAACGGTGCTGAGATCAATGCCGCGGATGACGCCGGCTGGACGCCCCTGACTATGGCCGCCATCTCCGATCGTCCCGCCGACATTATGAAGTTTCTTATTCTGAAAGGCGCCAACGTAAATCCGCCGGTAATTATTGACAAAGAGGCACCTTCCGGCTGCCGCAATATCATGACGCCCCTTCACATGGCCGCCGCAAATGGAAGATTGGAAGCGGCGGAGATCCTGGTCGAGAATGGTGCCAAGGTCAATGTTCTGGATGACAGGGGCTTGACACCTCTCCACAATGCCGTCGGACGGGGCCAGGGCAATATGGCCGAATACCTGTTATCGCATGGAGCCTTTGTCAATTGCAAGGAAGACAATCTGGCAAGAACCGAGTTGCACACTGCCGCCAAGCAGGGGCGACGAGATCTCGTTGAACTGCTGATAAAGGAAGGCGCCAACCCGAGCGCCGAGGATAACGAGGGCCGCACGCCGGTCGATCTCGCTTTCTATCATGGATTTAGCAACCTGGCCTATTTCATGCTGGCGGCGGGAGGCGACGACAGCAGCGTCAGGCAGGCACTGGAGCGGCCGCCGCTTCTGCAGAAAGAACTGGCCGACAAAGAGGCCGCCGTCTGGTATCTGGGCCATAGCGGCTGGGCGGTCAAAACAAAAAACAACCTGCTCGTCTTCGACTACTGCAAGATGCCCGGCGGCGGCGCCCCGCCCGAGTCCACTCTGGCCTGCGGTTACATAAACCCGGCACAACTGAGGGAACTCAACGTAACCGTCTTCTCCTCTCATGACCACTGGGACCATTATGACACCAGCATGTTTCAGTGGAAGGCGGCTATGCCCACTCTCCAGTGCGTGCTCGGTTTCAGCCCGGATGTGGACCAGTCGCTGTACACGTATGTCGGTCCGAGGAGTGAGGCGACTGTTAACGGTATGAAAATAAGCACAATCAGGTCCACGGATCGCGGTGTGGGCTTTCTGGTCGAGGTCGATGGACTGGTAATTCTCCATGCCGGTGACCATGCCAACGGCCAGGTAGACCTTTCCGGGGCCTATCCGGTGGAAATAGACTACCTCGCAGAAAAAGGACTGCCGGTCGACCTGGCCTTCTTCGGCATCACCGGTTGCAGTCTGGGCGACCCGGTGTCAGTGGCCAGAGGAGTGGATTACGCCATCGAGAAGTTGACTCCGAAGGTGCTTTTCCCGATGCACGCCGGAGGCGAACCATTCCGCTATCTGGAGTACGCCAG
>JAOUEU010000338.1 GCA_029858555.1 Candidatus Zixiibacteriota bacterium | reverse complement strand
TATCTTGTCGAGCGCGAACACGGAAAACTCGCATTTCCCGAAGGTACTGCCTGTGCGGAGGTCATTGTCGCCGGAGACGAGGGCGGCCTCAAAGCCAGGATGGTCTTTTGGGGAATAGGTCTTGGGGCCGCCTACAAAGCCCTGGTTAACGGTGTTCGGATCTGGTCCGAGTCGGTTAATTACAATATCAAGGGCTTCCTCAAAGGTGGTATTGTCGGTATCGATGCTACGCCGGCACTGCTGGGAGTGGGTTATATTATCGGTCCCCGCATTGCGGCCCTGATGCTGGGGGGGGCCGTCATGGGTTACCTGGGAATCGGACCGCTGCTTTCGTACATCGGGGACCAGATACCGGGCCAGATTATCGCTCCGGGGAATATCCCCTTGAGCGATATGAATCCGGACCAGTTGCGGAATTTCTATATCAAGTATTTCGGGGTCGGGGCCGTCGCTGTGGGCGGGTTCGTCTCCCTCATCAAATCCTTTCCGGTCATCGTGTCGTCTTTTCGCAAGGGATTCGGTCAACTGGTCAGCCGTAAGGCGGAGGAAATCACCGTCCGTACCGATCGCGACCTGCCGATGAAATGGGTTCTTCTGGGAGTGACCGTCGTCATCATTCTTATCTGGCTGCTGCCGGGCACGGAGTTACACCTTCTGGGCGCCGCCCTGGCAGTCCTGTTCGGGTTCTTCTTTGTCGTGGTGGCCGCCCGTATTGTCGGAATCGTCGGTTCTTCGTCATCGCCCGTATCCGGCATGACTATCGCCACCCTTCTGGTGACCTGCGTGATCCTGGTATACTTCGGCGTTTCCGGAGTCAAGGGAATGGTCACAGCCATGTCGGTCGGGACGATAGTGTGTATCGCGGTATGCATGTCAGGCGACATCGCCCAAGACCTCAAAACCGGCTACCTGCTCGGGGCCAGCCCCTTTAAACAGCAGTTGACGGAGTTTGTCGGTCTGCTGTTTCCGGCGATAGCGATGGGATTCACGATCTACTATCTCAACGATGCCTTCGGTTTTGTGGCCGGTGAGAGCGGGCGAGCACCCCTTCTGGCTCCGCAGGCGAACGTTATGGCGACGGTGGTGCAGGGGGTGATGAATGCCGACCTGCCCTGGGGACCTATCATCATCGGCGGCATGATTGCCGTCGCCGTGGAACTGCTCGGCATCCAATCGTTGCCCTTTGCCATCGGCCTGTATCTGCCGATTTCTCTGTCCACGCCTATAATGGCCGGGGGAATCATGTCGGCGATCATCAGGAAGGTTTCCAGCCGGGACGAGCATAAAGTCCGCAACGAAAGGGGCATACTTTTCTCCTCGGGGCTGGTGGCGGGTGATGCCTTCGTCGGTCTCATTGTCGCGTTCGTGATCGGCTCATGGGCGGCTTACGGCGAGCCCGGCGCGGGTTATTACGACCGGCATTCGCCCATGTGGGATTCGCTTACCGGCTCCTGGGGACCGTACCTGTCGCTGCTGATGTTTGCCCTGCTGGCGCTGTACCTGGGCCACCTGGCTTACCGAGGCTTCAAAAAGAGGTAAAGCCCCTCCGGCCGGGCTTGAGAGTGATGTGAAAGAATCTGCAAGAACAGCCGTCGTAACGGCGCTTCTGTCGGCCATCCTGGTGGTGGCCCTGACTGACGACTCTCGCTCCGAGCAGGCGTACACGATCCGGGGAAAAGAAATAATGCGACGCTCCGTGCCCGAGGGGCGAGTAACTCCTTTTATGACAGCCAGGGGCGTCAGGGTCACACAACTGCAAATAGCCGACAGCACGGCGTATGCGGCCGTTATTTCACAGCAATACCTGGCCGACTCGTCGGTCCCGGGGCAGCCAGGCGCCTTTCAGGAGATAAAGTCGATTCTCGAGATATGTGATTCCACCGGAGCTATGGTTCTCGAACGCGATTTCGACGTCCAACGGATCGGTTTCAGTCCCGATGGACGCCACCTGGCGTTTATCTCCGGCCGCCAACTCGTCGAGGGGCGTGATTTCATTCCCCAAGCTGTGGGCATCATTGACATTGCCGCCGGAACCGAGACCTGGGTGCCCGGAATCTTTGACAGTGCCACGACGAGGGTCCACCCCAACATCTTCTGGGCCAACGACGGCGTCATTTATGTGAACGATGAAGATTACGAAATTGTAAAGATCGACAGTAAATCTCTCGAGGTCTCACCCACCGGCCTTACCGGCATGGTCTACCTTTCCCCGGACGGCCGGTTCAACCTGATCAATGCCACCCGATGGGAAAAAGGAGATTATATCGAGATAATCGACCTGGTGAACCGTATGAACATCTCCCCTGACATTTACCAGTTGATCGGTGAAAGTCTCGACCTGCAGGATTACGGAACCGAACTGTACGCCGGCTGGCTGGGTAATACCGGCAGTATGCTGGGGATTAACCTGGGTGAACGAGCTCTCGTGATTGATGTAGCCGGGAGGAACCTGCTTTTCGACGAGCCGTTCAGTGATATCGACTTTAATCCCGGAGCCTGGGTCGGCGCCGGCTCGGCGTGGCTCGTGGTAGAGAATCACAAAGTGATGGTCTTCGACAGGTCACGGTTGGCGGCGCCCGGTGAGTAACGTGTGGTCCGTCATCAAAAAAAATAAATGGCCGCTGATAATCGGCCTTGCGGCCGTGCTGGTGCGTCTGGTATACCTGCTCGAACTGGACCGGTGGCCGGAATTCGCAGTGCCCATGGTGGACGAGAAGTGGCACTGGGAATGGGCGCAGGAAATTGCTACCAAATCCTTCTGGGGCGAGGGCGCTTACTTCCGGGCTCCGCTCTACCCGTACTTTCTGGCCGCCCTGGCACTCGTCACCGGTAATTCCGTCTTCTGGGCCAAACTCCTGCAATCCCTGCTCTGCTTCGGCACCGCTATATTCATCTACCGTCTGGCCGAGCGGCTCTTTGGCCGAACCACCGCCGTTGTCTCGGGTCTTATGTATGCTTTCTACGGCACGCTGGTGTTTTACGAGACGATGTTCCTGATTCCGGTGCTGTTT
>JAOUEU010000080.1 GCA_029858555.1 Candidatus Zixiibacteriota bacterium | reverse complement strand
GCTCGGTCCACTCCGGCGGCCAGTTGTGGACCGAGCGACATGAGAAAGGGAGTCAAAAACATGGAAAGAATGACGGCCGAGATCAGGGAATTTTCGAAGGATTTCTCGATCAGACCGGTACCCTGGGCGGCGAATGTAAGAACCAGGGAGAACTCGCCGACCTGCGCCAGCGCCACGGCCGTTAACGAACACACTCTTACGGGTAGCCGCAGGAGCATAGCCGTCACGAAGACAACGACCGATTTCCCCACCATTATTCCCGCCAGAAGGATCATGATTACAATGATATTGTCAGCGATAATAGACGGGACGAGCAACATGCCGACCGATACGAAGAACAAACTGGTAAAGACCTCACGAAACGAGATGAGATCGGCCAGCGCTTGATGCCGGTATTCGCTCTCGGCAACAACCAACCCGGCCAGGAAAGCCCCGATAGCAAGCGAAACCCCGGAGCTTGTTATCAGCCACGCTGTCCCGATGCAGATCAGGAAAATGGCGAGAATGAACAACTGCCTTTGACGAGTCCTGGTGATGAGATTCAGCAGTCGGGGAACGATAAAACGTGCCGCCAAGAGCACCCCGACTATAATGGCGGCGGATTGCGCCAGGGTACCCAGCAGGTCACCGGCGACCGGTCCCCGGCCACTCAACACAGGGATAACGAGCATCATGGGCACCACGCTGAAATCCTGGAAGACCAGTATTCCCAAAGTCAGGCGTCCGTGCGGAGCATCAACCTCCCCCCTTTGCTGCAATCCTTTGAGGACTATGGCCGTGCTCGAGAGGGCCAGCAGAAAGCCGATAAACACGGCCGTATTGCTGGGCAGCCCGTACAATCTGGAAACGGCGAAGGCCACCAGGATAGTCAGACCGACCTGGAGTATTCCTCCCGTTAAAATCAGCTTCCACAGACGCCTCAGTTTCTCCAGAGAGAGTTCCAGGCCGATGCCGAACAGAAGCAGGGCAACACCGACTTCGGCAAGAACCTCGACCTGATGCACATCATCGATAAGGCCCAGAACCTGCGGCCCTACCAGCAGCCCGGACAGAATGAAACCCGCTACCGATGGCAGTCTGAACCTGTGAAAGACGGTGACTATGAGCAGCCCAAAGCTGAGAATCACCACCAGGTCGCGCAGATAAACCAACTTATCCATAACTCCCTACCGACATCCTTTTAAATCAGCGCCTCGGCACACCGTGCGGCCGCAGGACGAACTGTCTTCGCGATGTGGTCGCACTATCCCGGAAGCTGCCTGTAAAGTAGAGATTCTGTTACAGGTCGCAAACTCAAAATGTATCGAGGATTCCCACCGCCCGCGGATCATGGAAGTCTTCAACAAAGCTCTTCCCGATTGGCAGCGGACCGTCTTATATTGGGATCAGGATGACGGACTCTATGACGATAGACGCCAAAAGGCACCGATCACGAACGGGTCGGGCCCTCAGACACCTGCCGGCCGTTTTGCTGGTGGCAATGGGGCTGCTGGCGGGCACCTGCTCCGGCCCTCGAGAAGGCCGTGAACCGACGGTCATCGACGGGCTGACAATGGGCACCACTTACACCGTACAAATCGCCAAGCATCCACGGTTATCCGCACGGAGCGTGCTGCAAATCAAAAAGGATCTCGACAGCCTTTTCGCACAAATCAATCGCGAGATGTCGATATACGACAATAACTCGGAGATATCGCGTTTTAACAGAAGTCGAAAAACCGACTGGTTTGCCGTCTCACACAGTACCGCCGAATTGATTAACGAAGCACTGACCGTCAGTAAGAAAACGGAAGGGGCATTTGACGTCACGGTCGGGCCGCTTGTCAATTTGTGGGGATTTGGTCCGAAGACGGGCAACCTTACGGTCCCCGGCCAGGAGAAGATAGCGGAGCAGATGAGTCACTGCGGGTATCGCAAGCTTTCGGCCAGGCTGGCTCCGCCCGCAATCAGGAAAACGACGGGCAACGTATCGTGCGATCTGTCAGCCATCGCTAAAGGGCATGGTGTTGACAGGGCGGCGGCGTACCTTGACTCGGCTCAAATAGACGACTACCTCATAGAAATCGGCGGCGAGATCAAAGCGAGAGGGACCAACGCCGAAAACCAGCCCTGGCAGGTGGGCATCGCCGCGCCCGACAGCACCTTTGGGGTAGGGAAAATTGTCTCATTGAACAAAGCCGCCATGGCCACCTCCGGTAATTACCGCAACTACTTTGAAGTGGCTGGCGTCCGGTATTCGCACATTATCGACCCTCGGACGGGACGGCCGGTGACTCACGACCTGGCTTCAGTCACCGTTATTCACGACAACTGCGCTTATGCTGATGCTATGGCGACGGCTCTAATCGTTCTCGGACCTGATGCCGGTTACGACCTGGCGGTCCGGGAAGGGTTGGCCACTCTTATGATTGTAAGGGAGGGGTCCACTTACAGCGAAAAAGCAACGCCGCGGTTTGCGCGCTTCGTCTCACCGGGTAGAGAGCGCATCACCGGTGAGCGGTGACCCCGAGAGAATCGGGACCGCCCATCCGCGACATGCCACTCCCAGCCAAAGGTAAACATACGGGAAAGCCCTCCGGTGTGTCGTGATACCGGAGGGCTTTGGATTTCCACGGACCAGTCCCACCAGGTGAAGCTCCGAGAGCTCCCCGTGTTGGCTGCCTATATTTCTTCTACGGTTTCGAGAATGTCGATATTTCTCTTTTTCAGCTCTTTCATGAAGCGATCATGCACCTCACCTTTAAGGGCGTCTTCGACAGTCACAATCCCGGTCTCTTTTATAAGACCTTCGCCAATGAGCTTGGCGGTGATGGCGCAAGGAAATCCGGTAACGCGCATCATTGAGGATATGCCGTTATCCGTGTCCGCGGTATCCCACATGAAATGCTCGATTTTGATTTTTTTGCCGTTCTTGACGCCCCTGGTGGTATTGTACATGACGCAGACGTCGGTTTCACCCTCCAGCGGCTGCAGCCTGGGAGTGATAAGAGAAAGGAGAAACTTTCGGGGGATGATCTTATGACCGTCGAAGTCGTGCGGCTCGATATCCAGCAGTCCGCATTCCTTGAGAGTATCGACGCCTGACCAGTGACCCGGCCAGCGCACCGTCTTCTCGGCAAATTCCTTGAGTTCGGGGCGGGAGAAGATGAAGCTGGGCATGCCCGGAGTGACGGCGCACTGCAACTGTTCGTTCTGGCCGAATTTGTCGAACAGGAAGGTCTCGCGGTCACCGATGGCCGGCACCTCGACTACCTGGCCGTCTTTGACCACATTGAGTTTTATCATATATTCACGGAGCACATGTTCAAAGGCCCAGGTAATCATGTACCGCAGAGGGTGCTTCTGCGCGTACTCCTTGGCGGGAATGCCACCGACTCTGGCAATGGCGGATTCGGCCTTATCCATCTGGCGGATAGCGTGGCCTACGGTGACGTTGCTCAGCCCCGGCGCGAAGCCCATGCCGTCGACAAACGTAACCCCGTTCTTCCTGGCGGTTTCATGCAGCCAGTCACCGTATTCGTTGAGCGTCATGCCCCGCGGTAGCTCCAAACCCTCGGTTTCAAAAGCATCCGGTCGACGGTGGTACTCTTCGAGCATATCGACGATATTCAGCCCGGCCTCAACGGCAAAGTGAACTATCCGGTAGCTGGTCCTGCGGTCGGGCATGGCGCATACTCCGACATCATACTGTTTCATCAGCTTAATGGCCGCGTCCCTGTCATTAACATCCAGGACATGCGGGATAACCCGATCGCTGCCGATCCATTTCTTAGTGTCTTCCAGAGCCTCTTTACGCCGTCCGGTGATTCCAATAGCCTCTACCTCTTTATCCCTGGCCAGATCCCATGCCACCGCGGAACCGATTTTACCGGATCCACCAAAAACCAGTGCTTTCATCGATGCTACCTCCATTTCTCAAGAGACATATTACGTCCAAGACGATCGTTACAAATCCGCCGCAAGCTGCAGCGCCAGTCGGGAAAAAACCCGGACCCCTGGAGTCACAAGGTAAGAGAATCTGCCGCAATTGGCAAGTGGCTTCTTTCCGGCGGCGCGGCATCGCCGCTCAGGTTGCAGTTGCGGTCTGCAGGCAAGGCGTGTCAGTCGGAGTAATTCTGGGGCCGGCATTGCAGTAAGTACAAATCGTTGCCATCGGACGCGAACTCAATTTCCACCGGCATATTCAGCGTCGACTCCAGTGTCTTGAGGATATTTTGCACCTGTCGGCAAAAAGGCGTACTGGAGATCAATCCTTCGAAGGTGACAACAAGTTTATCGCGAGCACAATCCACATCGTGTTCTTTGAGCCTGCGGATGTTGCCGTCTTCGTAAACCGAGACAGTGTTGGCCAGATCGGTCAAATCACAGGCGACTTCGCCAAGGAAATGCTCGACATCAAGGCTCTCGAAGTCTTCTGTCTCGAGATTGATGACATCGATCTTGTGTGGTGAGTAGCGGACAATATCTTCCGGATTGACATTGACCCGCGCTTCCGGCCGGCCGGGAATGACGATCACAGGATAGTCGCCGCTTCGACGGGTCACGGCCCTGGTGCCGAGGCCGGGAACCATCCGCACCAGTCCATCCTCGCGGGCGATATGCGGAGACCACCGCAGTTCATTGTGACTGAAAGCGACGCCGGAAAAAGAAGGCAAGAAATATCTGCCGATCTTACGACCGACGACTTCCTGAATCATAACGCCCATCTGCTCGTTGAAATCGAGAAGCCCCCGGCGAGCGCGATACTCGATGGGATCGGGACTGAAAGTCGAGGCATATACTTCGGCGACGGCATCCATCACGGCCGCGAGCCGCCGGCGCTTGCTGCCCCGGTTGGCAAGAAAGAGACTCCGGTATTTGCCGGCGAAAGCGGTGCCGAGGCGGTCCTCGAGCAGACTGGAACTGCGGACGATGAGCGGCCCGTCACCCAGATCATCGAGCGCCACCGACAGACCCTTGACCATGTCGGCCGGGAACCGGGCTTCTTTAAAGGTCTGAACGACACGCGGGTATTCCAGTCGGACCTGCTTGATGTCCTTGTATTTCTGCTCCACGACATCATCAAAGTTGTTATCGTATACAAACCGGAGTTGGAGATCCGAGACAATATGCCATGTACGCGGCGTCTTGACATTGGCCAGAAGTTCGTCCTGCGCCGCCTTCTTGCTGATTATCCGCGCCTGAAGATACTGCCAGGCACTCTTGCCGCCGAGTTTGCCCTGGCAGTCGGGACTATAGATTGCATTCTGGAGGAGTTGATGGAGGTCGCGTATCTCGATATACTCCTTGGCCACATTGATGAAGCGCACCTGATCCGAGAGAAAACGGCGGATGAGCGATACCAACACGCCTCTTTTACGGGGCGAGGAGTCTTCCAGTTCATCCGGCGTCAACTGGCGGTAGCGCCGTATGGCATCGACAACTTCCGGCAGCGTGAGGTTCCTATCCACGGTTTGAACCAGGAAGCTCAACTTGTCTTCGTGAATCCACTTACGGATACGCGACAGTATTTCATCCTCGGTGAGGTTCTTGACGGCAATTTCAAAGGTAGCACGGTCCAGACCGGTCATAGAGCCGGGCGCCGTGTGCTGTCGGAGCCGGAAACCTTCGCTCAGCATCTCCTCTTCATCAGCAGTCTTATCGCCGCCAAAAGCCTGCATCAACTTCTCCGCTTCACCTATGCCGCTCCAGCAGAGGTAGTTCAGCATCTTGCGGGACACACTGACATACAAATCGGGGTCAGTCCGCCGGAGCATGTCGAGAACCACCTGCAGTCGGCCGCGTAGCTGAGGCGCCGGCGTCGGCGGGAACTCACCCTCCTGGTCTGCGCCCGGCGAGATTTCCTGCAGGGCCATGAAGCTCGCCAGACGTTCGGCAATGGTCCGCACCAGCCTGACTTCCTCATTGAGGAAAGGACCATCATCGGCCGGCGGCTTTTCCTCGAGGTAATAAACCTCGAGAGTGCCGGTCACCGTGTCATCGAGGACGATATCGGAGCCGGTAACCCAGGGCGATTCGGCAAAATCCTTGCATGTATAAAGGTCGTTTCCGATTGTAATGCGAGCCCGACAGACATCCGGAAATCGCCAACCGCCGGGAACCGCCTCGACTATCTCGCGGCACACGACATCGAGCGGTCGGTCGGGGTCGGACATGATTTCTTCGACCTGATACAGGCAGCCGAGCTCCCGGGACCTGTCCTGCAACAAGTCGCGGATTTCTTCTTCCGACTTTTTCGAAGCAGTCATGACCGATTCCATCCTTATCTGCTGCCGGCCACCGGCCCGGGACAAGACCGATGCTGCCACCGGTGGCGGAGCGCATAACGGCCCGAAAGGCGGCCTCCAATACGGGGTGCCGCCTTCCATGGGTCGTGAGGCTATGAAGTTTTCCGCCAGTACGGGGTCGGTCAGCTGTTGAGGATTTCTTCCACCTCAGCCTTGCCGACATCCATAATGTATTGTATACCGCTGACGCTGGCCGCGTCGTGCGTCAGGGCCGCTATGTCTTCACGGGCAATGTGTTCCAGGGAGAACTTCCGGGCGCCGCACATGAGTTGCGACAAGCCCTGGGCCAGTCTTTCATAATATGTATACAGTCCGATGGCTCCTGAGGGCAGTGCCTCGAACTCCTTATCGCCGATTTCGTCACGCAGGTGCGCGGCCGTTACGAAAATTTCGTCCTTGGTCTGGCCGAAACGTTCCACGTAGACCGGCAACTGGTGATTGTCGATGGCCATGCCGATGGTCTTGCCCACCATGGCGGCGGCGATGGGGCCGCGCGCCATACCGACCAGCTTGACGAAAGGAGCGCCGATGGCCAGACCCTTGAAAATCTGGTCCTCGAAAGTAAAGCCGCCCGCAACCGCGAGAGCCGGGACGTAATCACCCTTGGCCGCCAGGCGCTTGGCGTACTGGTACAGCAGCGAGTGCAGCTCCACCGGCGGCATACCCCACTCATTCATCATGCGCCAGGGGCTCATCCCGGTGCCGCCGCCGGCACCGTCGACCGTCAGCAGGTCGATCTTGTACTTGGAGGCAAACTTGACAGCGCGGGCGAGATCCGCCGGAACATAGGCACCTGTTTTAAGAAAGATGTATTTGGCTCCGGCTTTGCGCAGCTCTTCGACCCTCTGGGCGAAGCCTTCTTCGGAAACCATGCCCACGCGGGAGTGTCTTTCGAACTCCTTGAAGGCGCCCTTCTCAAAAGCCTTGATCACGTGCGCATCGGTCGGGTTGGGCAGAACCACGTAACCGCGCTCGTAAAGCATCTGTGCCTTCTTGAGATTCCGGATCTTGACTTCGCCGCCGATATCCTTGGCGCCCTGGCCCCACTTGAGTTCAACAATTTGAACGCCCAACTTCTGGATGGCATATTCCTGCACCCCCAGGCGCGTATCCTCGACGTTAGCCTGAACGATGATGGCTCCGTAGCCGTCACGCTGGTGGTCCTGGAACAGCTTAACGCGCCGCCTCAGATCGACGGTGTCAACCACACGGCCATTTTTAATCGTTGATTCGACATCCATGCCGACCACGTTTTCTCCGATAGTCAGGCCGGTACCGGCCAGGGCCGAGCCGATTGCCAGGCCCTCCCAGTTGTTTTTGGCGATGTCGGTGGAGCCGATGCCGGGGATGATCCACGGATAGCGGAACTTCACACCGTTGTCGTGCCCAAATTTGACATTGAGCTTGACATTGGAAAAGATGGCCTTATCGCTGTCAGCGTCAATGCCATGGGCGCCTACGGCCGTACCCATGATATTAAAGTGGGAGTAGTCAACCGGGTAGGTCTTCTCGGCGGCCGTGGTTATCACACCGAAAGGCTGGGGGTAGATGACCTCATGGCCCCGGTAGGCGGATTTGCCGATTTCGCACATTCCGATACAGCCGTCCACGCAGGTTACACACATGCCGGAATTGGGTGAAACCGAACCCTCGGTCCTGTTTTTCGTCAAAGTTGCGGCCGATGAGTTTATTCTCGATAGGGTGATCGACATTATTTTTCCTCCGTTACCAGGGTCAATCTTTTTTGATCTCGCATGCTACACATGGATGCATGTAACACATCATATCATCAAATACTTCTTTTTCAACACAGGGCGGGGCCAGGTTGGCGCAGCCGCCGCATATGGCCTTGTCCGGTTCGGTATAGGTGCACCTGAGGGAACAGGCCGGGCAGACATAAATGCAGCCGCCGCACAGGCGGCAGACCTCGGACTTGAGGTCGAAGGGGGTACCGATGGTGCGTTTTTCGCCACGCCCGCGGAAACCGATGGCCTTGGCCATCATCTGCTCCTCGCACATACGCACGCACAGGCCGCACAGAATGCAGTCCTCGTGTTCCTGGCGGAAGGGCTGGCGAGTGATCTGATGGGCGGAGGCCAGGTCCTGAATCGTCTTCGACTGCGGACAGGAGGCCAGAAGCAGTTCCAGGATTATCTTGCGGGCCCGCAGCACCCGGGCCGACGCCGTTCGCACTTTCAAGCCTTCCTCGACGGGATAAGTGCACGACGTCACCAGGCGGGCACGGTCTCCCTCGCCGATCTCGACTACGCAGAGTCGACAGGCGCCGTAAGGCGACAGCCCGTCCATGTAGCACAGAGTGGGAATGGGGAATCCCAGAAACCGGGCAGCCTCCAGAAGGGTCGAGCCTTCTTCTATCTGTAGCTTCAAGCCGTTAATGAAAAGGGTGACCATATTTAATTTCCTCCAGTTGCTGCTGCTTCAGTTTCCGGCTCGGCCTCTTTCGGTTGCGTATATTCCAGATCGCAGCGCAGACAGCGGCGGGATTCGCAGTGGGCTTCGTCAATCGATAGCGACACCTCGACTTCGGCAAAATTGCGCGTGCGCCACTCCGCCGGTGCGCGCGGTGTCTCGACGCGGCCGGTCGAGAGTTCGCCGGTCTCGTCTGCGGGGAAAGGTTCCAGATACACCCGCGGCAGTCTCGGCTCCTCTATTCGGGCCAGTTCCTCGTGGCGGACATAGCGGTCGATCATGACAGCGGCCCTCTTGCCGGCGGCAATCGACTCGACCACCGTGTTGGGACCGGTGACAACGTCACCGGCCGCAAACACACCCGGGCGGTTAGTCAGCAGCGTCGTCGAATCAACCTTCACGGTGTTGGCGCGGGTCGTTTCAATACCGCTGAGGCGGGCCGGCCCGATGGCGTCGATACCGGTATCCTCGCCGATAGCGACGATCAACGTATCGAGCTCGATCACATGCTCGGTGCCGGGTATAGGCACGGGGCGACGGCGGCCGCTGGCATCGGTTTCACCTAACTCGTTGCGGACGCATTCCAGACCCGACAGATGCCCGTCACTGGCGATGACCTTCGTCGGCGAGACGAGCGTAACAATCTTAATCCCTTCCTGACCGGTAGCTTCGATTTCTTCCGAGAATGCGGGCATTTCGTCACGCGTTCGGCGGTAGAGAATAGTCACGCTCTGCACATCCTTCTGCCGCAGAGCCATGCGGGCGGCGTCGATGGCCGAATTGCCGCCGCCGATAACACCGACCCGGCCCCGGGCCAGGTGCTGACCGCGCATGTTGTAGGCCTTGAGGAATTCAATCGAGGGATACACTCCGGGCAGGTCCTCGTTTTCCAGTTTCAGCGGGCGACTCTTGTGCGCCCCCAAAGCCACCAGGACCGCCTCGTAACCTTCTTTGAATAGACCGTCGACCGAAATGTCTCGGCCCAGCGCAGTACCGCACTTGAGCGTGATGTTTTCATCGAGCAGAGCCTCAACCTCTCTTCTGATAACCTCGCGTGGCAGGCGGTAAGAGGGAATGGCGCAGTAGAGCATGCCACCGGGCTGATCCTCGGCCTCATACACAGTCACCTTATAACCTTTCAGCGACAAGTAGTGGGCGGTGGTAAGGCCGGCCGGTCCGGAGCCGATTATCGCCACTCGCGGCGGCTCACCGTCGGCCCAGACCGAACGCTCGGGAACGTAGCTCGAAGGGTCGATACGGTCGGTAATAAAGCGCTTGAGAGCGCGAATAGCGATGGGGTCGCCACCGCTGGTGCCCGAACGGCATCGTTCCTCACAGGGATGGTGGCAGACGCGCCCGCACACGGACGGGAAGGGGTTGGCATCACGGATAACGTGATAAGCCTTTTCGTATTCGCCGCGTGCTATATGAGCCACATAACGCCAGGCTTCGGTGCCAAGCGGACAGGCCGACTGGCAGGGTGCTCCCACGAGGTCCTTGCAGACGAAGGCATCACATCGCTTATCTCTGATATGTCGTTCAAATTCTTTGCGGAAATAGCGCAGGGTGCTCAGCACCGGGTTGGGTGCCGACTGGCCGAGCCCGCACATACTGGCATCCTTGACCACCAGAGCAAGCTCCTCCAGGAGATCCAAATCTGCCAGCGTGGCGGTACCTCTGGATATGTCGTCGAGAATCTCGTGCATGCGCTGCGTGCCTTTGCGGCAGATGAAGCACTTGCCGCAGGATTCATCTTTGAGGAAGTTCATGAAGTACTTGGCCACGTCCACCATGCAGGTATTCTCATCCATGACGATCATGCCACCCGAACCCATGATGGAGCCGGCCTTGGCCAGACTGTCATAATCGATGGAGAGATTGAACAGCCGAGCCGGGATGCAGCCACCCGAAGGTCCACCTGTCTGTACGGCTTTTATCTTGGCCGTACCGACGGGTCCGCCGCCGATATCATAAACCACCTCGCTGAGTTTCGTGCCCAGCGGGACTTCCACCAGACCGGTGTTCCGTATCTTGCCGACCAGAGAGAATATCTTGGTCCCGGTGTTACCCGGCACGCCGATTTTAAGGTACTCCTTGGCGCCCCGGCTGATGATGACCGGGATGTTAGCCAGTGTTTCGACGTTGTTTATGCAGGTGGGATTACCCCAGAGGCCCTTGGCGATAGGATACGGCGGCCGCTGTCGCGGCTCGCCCATGAAACCCTCGATGGACCTTATCAGGGCCGTTTCCTCACCGCATACGAAGGCCCCGGCCCCCCGTACAATCTGTATGTCAAAATCGATCCCGGTGCGAAGGATGTTCTGCCCCAGAATTCCCGTGTCATGAGCCTGGCGAAGTGCGATTAGAGCGTGCTTGATAGCCAGCGGATACTCATTGCGCACATAGATAATCCCTTTGGTGGCGCCGATGGCGATTCCGGCAAGGAGCATTCCCTCGATTATGGCATGGGGATTACCTTCGAGCACGGCCCGGTCCATGTAGGCGCCGGGATCTCCTTCGTCGGCGTTGCAGATCACGTATTTTTGCTTGTACCCGTTTCCGGAGGCCCGGGCCAGTTCCCACTTTCTGCCCGTGGGGAATCCGGCGCCGCCTCGACCCCGAAGATTCGATTCTTTGATCTCGTTTATAATCCATTCGGGGTTCGGGTCAGCCAAGACCTTTGTGAGCGCCGCATATCCACCCTGCTCGACGTAGCTGAGTAGGCGAATAGGGTCTAGCATCTGATTTCTGCCCAGGATGACGCGAGTCTGTTTCCTGAAGAAGGGGATTTCATCCTGAGTGCGACATACCTTGTTTTCGCGCGGTTCCCGGTACACCAGGTCATCGTCGACATAACCGCCTATGGCCGCCTCGACTACCCGCGGCACATCTTCCATCTTCAGTCTGGTGTAAGGGTGTTCACCGGGCTCGACCAGGATGAGAGGATCCATCTCACAGAAGCCCTGACAACCCGTGACCCGAAGGGCCACCTTCTCCTGTAGGCCGCGTTCGAGAATGTACCGCTTGGTGACTCTCAGAATATCGTTGGCACCGCTGGCCTGACCACAGGTCCCCGCAGAAATGACCAAGGTCGGCCTTTCAAACTCTGCCTCCCTGTCACCAAGAACACGCTGTCGGAAATCACTGAAATCCTGAACTGTCGAAAGCTTTAACATGAAGCGATGTCTCCTTAGAATATAGAGCCTCGACCGACCATTAATCGACCGTGGCACCACCTAAATCAAGTATGTGCCCCTTGCACCCCCGGCGGGAACATATCTGGACAACGCCGCCGCCGCGCACAACCATCGGCACCATGGGTGCTCCGCATTCGCCGCAGGTAGCTCCGCCGATCAGTTCGGCATGACAATGCGGACAGAACATGTGGACAATGATATCCTCCGGAATGGGGTGCTCGGAGGCCACGTTGTGGCTGCCGTAAAGACAGGACAACGCCAGCCAGCCGTGTTTACTGCCGAAGGACACGGTCACCCGCACTGATGGGTGACCGTCGAGCATCTTCCGCGAATCCATCAGACTGTGATTGCACCGAGCGCAACTGACCTCGACGGGAAAGATGCGCTGGTCGGTTTCGATTTCTACCCTGTCCAGACCAACCCGGGCCCTTTCCAGAATATTGCCGACCTTGGAGGTGGTCACCTTGGGGAAGTAGTGACCATCGACAACCACAACCGGACCAAGGGCGCAGGCCCCCAGGCAATTGACCGTCTCCAGAGTGAACTCTTTGTCCTCCGTTGTCTCGCCGGACTTGATGCCCAGTTTTCGCTGAACCTCCTCGGCGATAGTCGGACCGCCGCGGACGTGACACGCCGTACCCAGACAGACGGAAACAAGATGCTTTCCACGTGGCTTGAGACTGAACGCCCGATAGAAAGTGGCGACAGCGTAAATGTCAACCAGCGAAC
>JAOUEU010000079.1 GCA_029858555.1 Candidatus Zixiibacteriota bacterium | reverse complement strand
CTGCACTGGGACATTGTCTGTGATTTGAAGAACGGTGGCGAGATTATGGCCGACGGCAAGACGATATACCGTAATGGCAAGTTCACAATCTGAGTCGGCGCGGCCAAACCCATAAAAAAAACCGGCGTTCGTCAAAGGCCGGTTTTTTTATGCTTGTATACTTCTCACGGTTGGGGCGGCGCGGGTCCGTTGCCAAACAGATAGGCAATCAGATAGGATATGTCGGTGACATTAACCTTGAGACTGCCGTTGGCATCGCCTCCCTGAATCGTTACAGGTGGTGTGCCCGGAGGGATGCCGAACATATATGTCACCAGGTACGAGATGTCGGCGATGTTGACCTTGTCGTTGGCATTGGCGTCCCCACGCACCACGTAGCGGGTGGAGATGGTGCCGGGCAGGACAATCGGCACATACTGGTCGATAAACTCGGTCTGCATCTCCAGACCATAACCGCCTGTTCCACTGTCGGCGTAGTTGGACAAGCCGCCCAGAGCCATGCTGTCGAGGGTGCAGTGCAGTTGGAGGATCTCACCGGCGCCGGCGCCCAGCGGCGGTGCACCACCGCCATTGTTGGCCTTCAGAATATATGTGTAAAGGTTGTTGTCAGGGTCATTGGTCAGGCGTACGAGGGTCTCGAAATAGCCAGTACGTTCGCCCCGGGTGACGCTGTCCAGCCGCAGGGAAGGCTCGTCGCCGAAATGAAAGGGCAGCACGATCTGTTTCAGGGGCTGATAATTAGCCAAATCCACCGAGACAGAAAACGGGTTCCCGGCGTACGCCGAGTCGGTCCGGAAGCTGAGCGTGTCGCCGAGGGCGATGATGTAATTCGATCTGAACTGAGTAATGGTGTCGGTATCGGTCTGAATTGTCAGGGCGACATCGAAAACACCGGCGGATGTGTATTCATGCGTGGGATTCTGCACAAAGGCGGAACCTCCGTCGCCGAACGACCAGATCCAGTCATTAGGGGTCGTGTTCGACGAAGCGGTGAACTGGACCGTCAGAGGGGCATCACCCATGGTCTGGTCGGCGACAAAGTTGGCGCCCCATCCGGTGGCGCTAAGAAGATTGATGATGCCGTGACCGTAAGTGGTACTATCGGGCGAGTCCGCCATACTGGCCGTTTCCATCAGCGCCAGGCGTATATCATAAGGGCTCAGATTAGGTCGGGCCTGTATGAGCACGCAGGCGGCACCGGCCACCAGCGGGGTTGAAAGAGAAGTTCCGTTTACGGCCCCGTAGGTGTTGTCATCGCTGGCGGTGGCGCAGGCCGTGGCGACTCCCCGGGCGCACACCTCCGGTTTAGGGCGGCCGTCGGATGTCGGACCGCGAGAAGAGAAAGAGGCGATGTAATCGTTGGAAGCAACGGCCCCGACAGCCAGAATATCGAAAGCGTCGGCCGGAGCGTGAAGAGTGCCGATATCAGGGCCGCTATTGGCCATGGCATTACAAACGACAATGCCCATGCCGGCCGCCATGGAAGCGGCTATCGACGTCGTCGCCGTAGCGCCGTCCAGGTCTTCGTACGTATAGCTGGTGCCGGAGCCGATATCCCAGGTCAGGTAGGCCAGAGAAGATGTCAGGACGTCAGCTCCCAGGGATTCAGCCCACTCGAGAGCCGCCACCCAGTTGTCCTCTTCGACGGGGGTCTCCGAGCGGACGTCTTCGGTCTTGGCCAGAAGGAAATTGGCTTTATAAGCGGGGCCATAGACCGCGCCGTCCTTGTAGCCGGCCGACGTGGACCATATATAGGTGCCGTGATTCCACTGGCTGGAGACATCGCCATCGGCGACCTCGTTGGCGGTGTTATCGTCGTCATTGATAAAATCCCATTCGGCAAGAACCCGGCCCTCGGCATAATGCTGGGCGAAAGCCTCGTGCGATTTACGGAAGCCGGTATCGAGTATGGCCAGAGTGACGCCTTCGCCGTTGTATCCCTGAGCGTGGACCGGCGGCACGCTGATCTGATTAAGCTGGTCTTCGGAAAAACCGTAATCCAGGGGGTCGACAAGGCGCTTGTCCAGCGGCTGCTTGGCGCTCGGCTCGAGTTTGACCTCGGTGGCTGCCACCGGATCCCTTTTGAACTTCATGACCGGTTTAACGTAGGCCACCGACGGGAGGGCGCTGATTTCATCGAGCCTGTCGACCGGTATTTCGAAGCTGGCGGCGTTGAGCCACCGGGAAATCCGCCGCAGCTTGCCGCCGCGATTGGTGACGGCGTTGATATAGCTTCGGTTAACCGGGAGGTCGGCGAAGGTGACATGATCGAGACCGACCTTGGCCCTTCTTTTGAGGACTTTGGGAGTTAGAACAATCTCGGATGACCTGTCGTCGAACTCGCTCCTGGAGAAGACTCCCTTATCGGTAAAAAACAGCCAGACAACGGCGGTATGACCGTCACGAGCTTCAAGATAACTGCGAACCGACGGCGAGAGCGGCTGCTCCGCCTTTTGAATCACCACCGGCCTGTCGGCGATATGCGTGGAGACTATGCCCGGTATCGAGCCGGCGGCCAGGATAGTCGGAATCAGAAAGATGGCCGAGAATATTCCGATGAGACAAAAAACGAATGCATTTCTCACTTTTCTCATTAAGCAATCCCTTCGCTATGCCACGGTGAATTCATCAATTCAGCGCTGGTTTGTACACTTATTAAGATAACCAAAACTCGCCGTTTGTCAACAACGTCGTATCTAACAGGGCCCAAGGTACAAGGTTCCCGTCAAATCCGGGTATCGTCAACTAAAATGGTCAATATTTGCAGGCAAAAGCAATCGTAGAAATCGGGCAGGGTCAGTGCCGGAAGACTCCCGGGACTACGGTTCGGGCGGTTCGGGGCCGTTTCCGAACAGGTAAGCGACCAGGTAGGTGATGTCGGCGACATTGACTTTGGAACTGGCATTAGCATCGCCGCTCTGGATTGTCACCGGCGCCGGCCCGGTGGGAATACCGAACAGGTAGGAAATCAGGAAAGTGACGTCAGATATGTTGACCTTGCCGCTGGCGTTGGCGTCTCCACGCAGGACATACCGGGTGGAAACAGCACCCGGTATCACCCTGGGCACATATGCGGCATACTCGCCGGTTATATTCAGCGATACCGTTCCCTGAGCGCTGTCGATGATGCTGGAGAGGCCGCCCAGGGCAGCCGCGTCGGGAGTGCAGTACACCCTGAGAATCTCGCCGCTGCCTTCAGCCAGGGCGGGCGATCCGCCACCGTCATCGGCTTTCAGACTATAGCTGTAACGGCTGTTGACGGAATCGGCGGCCAGGTTAACCAGGGACTCGAAGTGGGCTGTTCTGGTTCCGAGAACGACGCTGTCCAATCTTATGTGCGGCTCCGAACCGAACCTGAAGGGCAGGATCATCTGCTCAATCTGCTGGTAATTGGCCAGGTTGACCGAGACGGTGCAGGGGTGGTCGGCCCAGGCGGAGTCGGTCTCGAAACCGAGGGTGTCGCCCAGCGCAATGATGTAGTTTTCCTTCAGAAGTGTAACTGAGTCGGCGTCGCTGATGACCATCAGTGAAACGTCATAGACTCCCGCGCCGCTGTAGATGTGCTGGGGATTCTGAACGAAAGCGGAGTCATCGTCACCCAGCGACCATATCCAGGCGTCGGCGGGCAGCGCCGATGTTCCGGCGAACTGGACATCCAGTGGCGCCTCGCCCAAAGTGACATCGGCTGTGAAAGCGGCTCCCCAGCCGGTGGCGTCGAGAAGATTGATGATGCCGTGGCCATAGGTAGTGCTGTCCGGAGAGTCGGCCATGCCGGCGGTTTCCATGAGAGCCCGGCGGATGTCGGGCGGATCGAGACTGGGGCGGGCCTGGATCAACACACAGGCAGCCCCGGCGACCAACGGCGTGGCCAGAGAGGTGCCGCTGCTGGTGCCGTAGCTGATGTCGTTAGTGGCGGTGGCACAGGCTGTATTGACACCCCGGGCGCAGACTTCCGGTTTGGGTCGGCCATCGTAGCTGGGACCGCGCGATGAGGAACTGGCAATATAGTCGAACAGGTTGACCGAGCCCACAGCCAGGATGGAGCAGGCATCGGCAGGTGCCCGCAGAGTACCCAGCGCCGGACCCTCGTTGCCCATGGAATTGCACACGACAATTCCCAAGGCGGCCGCCGTCGACGCGGCTATCGAGGTTGTGGCCGTGGCGCCGTCCATATCCTCGTAGGTGTAGTTGGTGCCGGTGTCCCATTCCTTGTAACTCAACGAAGAGCTGATCACATCGGCGCCAAGCGAGTCAGCCCATTCGAGCGCCGCCACCCAGTTGTCCTCCTCCACCGGTGTGTCGGACCCGGCATTATCGGTCTTGGCTAGCAAGAAATCGGCTTTGTAGGCTGGACCATACAGATAGCCGTCCTTGTAGCCGCCGGCCACCGACCAGGTGATGGTGCCGTGGTCCCACTGGTATTCCAGGTCACCGTCGGAGGATTCGTTGGCGGTGTTACCGTCGTTGTTCAAAAAATCCCATTCGGCCAGCACGCGGCCCTCAAGATAGTGTTGAGCGAAGACTTCGTGCGACTTCCGGAAGCCCGTATCGAGAATCGCCAGGGTGACGCCCTGACCGTTGAAACCCAACTGGTGTACGGCCGGTACATTTATTTGAGCGAGCTGATCCGCGGCGAAACCATAGTCGATCGGCGGCTCGAGCTGCGTCCGTTCCGGGGCCTTTTTCGTCGGCAGGTCGGGGGTGAGGCGTTCGCTGGCGACAGGTTCATTCTTGAATTTCATCACAGGCCTGACGCAGGCCACTCCCGGCAAGGCTGCAATCTCGTGGATTCTCTCGAGGGGTATTTCGAAGCTGGCGGCGTTGAGCCATTTCGAAAGGCGCCGCAGCTTGCCACCCCGGTTGGTAACGGCCTTGAGATAGGCCGGATTCAGCGGCAGGTCGGCAAACACGACATGCTCCAGCCCGACCCTGGCGCGGCGTTTCAGGACCTTTCGGCTCAGTCTGACCTCCGACGCGGCCGAGTCAAATTGCTCGGTATTGAAAACGCCCTTATCGGTGAAAAAGAGCCAGAAATGGTCGGCCACTTCGTCCTGAGTCTCAACCGCTTTGTCGGCCAAGGCCTTCAACGGCTGCTCGGCCTTCTGTATAACAACGGGTTGGGCCACCGTGCGCAGGTCCGTGCCGGTCAGCCGGGAAGCTGCGACGGACGGCGGCCAACCGGCGTACAGGACCGCTACTGCCACCAGAGTTCCCGGCAAGCGAATCATCCGTGCGGCACACTTGTTTTCCATCGGCCATACCCTTCGAGCATCATAAATAAAGGTCTGGAGAGTTGCGTGAGACCTCTGATGCTTTCAAGTTACCCTGAGTCCGTCAATTGTCAAGACCAGTCTGCCTTGTCCCAACAGGTATGGGAAGATCCCCATATTCCGGAGCTTGCGTCATGCCGAGTGCTACCTGTTGTATGGACGGGTCGACGTGTCGGCCACGCTTAATCCATTGGTCAGCATATACATCGTCAAATCAAATCGATAGCTGAATAATATTTCGTGTGAGGCATGAGTTGTGCTGCTGACAGCAAGGAAGTCGGCCGGCTCGGTACTACGAGCCGGCCGGTCAAGGGAAAAAGAACTCAGAGGCAATAAGCGGAACAGGCTGGTGACAAAAATGACGGGAAAGCTCAAATCGGACAAGGGAATAACTCTCATAGAGATTCTAACGACGGCCGTGATCATCGGGATCGTGGCGGCTATGGCGGTGCCGCGCTTTCAGATAGCTTTTGACCGGATGAAATTCCGAAGCGCCGACCGGGAGATATTCTCTACCTTGCGGGTGGCCCGCTCAAAGGCCATCACGGACAAGGAACCCTACGGTGTCTATTTCGATGGCACCGCAAAGACCTTTACGCTCTTCAAGGACAAGACAAATCCGGGTACTCACGTCTATGAGAGCGGCGATTCAGTGGTCACGGTTGACACCCTGCCGTCCGAATTCGCCTACCTGGGAACGGATGTCAGCGGTAACGTCATCTTTTTCGAGCGGAACGGCTCAGCCTATTTTGTTGGCCAGGGCAACATTGTGACGGTGGCCTGCACCGAATCGGTTGTGGCGGTCAATAACCACAACGTCCTGGCGTCGACGGGACGGGTCCATTCCAGTTCAGCAATCTACTGACCCATCGCGGTTTTGCATTTGGGAGCGGGCCCTTCTCTTGGTGGGAGGGGCCTTTTCTATTGGCTGACAAATAGTTAGGTTGCGCTGATATTTTCTGTAAAGCCTCCCGGGGATAATTCCGATAAGATGTAAACAAGTCGCGGACCGATAGTAACAACTCGGATTCTGGCTGAATAGAAAGGGCTTTCGGCTAACCGGATAATATCAGTTAGAATTTACGTTTTTTGAAGGCTGCGGGTTAAATGGCAACGGCCTTTGCCGATAATAAAAGAAAAAGCAAACAAACATCACAATATATATGAAGAGAAAAGCATGTTCTCACGCAGCAGTAAATCTACAGTCGGTTTGGACATTGGCGCCAGCTCGATAAAACTGGTAAAGTTGGACCACACTTCGAACGGCCACACGGTTTCCGCGATAGGCATCCGGGAACTTCCCCCGGACGTCATCGTTGCTGACGAGATCAAGGACAGAGAGGCGTTGATTTTCAATATCCAGTCGCTGATTGATCAGACCGACCCCAGAATCAAGGATGTCGTGGTCTCGGTCTCGGGGCACGGTGTCATTACGGATCGTTTCACCATCGGCAAGAAGACAGGTGCCGAGGCGGAGCAGGCCATTCTGTTTGAAACCGAACAGAGGGCGCCGTTCGATATTGATGACGTCAATCTCGACTACCATGTCATCAACGTCGATGATGATGTCAACAAGATGGATGTTCTTCTGGTGGCGGCCCGTAAAGAGTTCCTGCGTTCGTACATCGAACTTGTCGAGGACTGCGGTCTGCGGCCGGTGGTGGTCGACGACGATTCTCTGGCCATCTACAACGCCTACGAAGCGAACTATGACATTGACCCGACCAAGGTAACCGCCCTGGTGAATATCGGTTACGACGTAACCAACATTACTTACCTGGTGGACGGTGCCTTTCAGGCCACCCGTGATGTCTCCGCGGGAACCCGGGAGATCTACAACGCCATTCAGAAAGAGTTTCGTTTGAATCCGGAACTGACCGGCAAGGCGATCAAGGGTGAGATGAGCGACTCGATCGACCAGGACATGCTCAAGGCCACTATAATATCGGCCACAGATGAGCTCATTTCGGGCATCGAGTTAGCCTTTTCATACTTCAAGTCTCAGGCCAAAATTGACGTTCTGGACTGGATTGTGCTTTCCGGGGGCGGACCTCTGATACCGTACCTGCCGGAATACCTGCAATCCAAGCTCAACATACCATTGGAAATAGCCAACCCGCTGCGGAACGTCGATTATGACCCGGAGTTGTTCCAATATCTCCAGCCGGAAAAGATTGCGCCGTTGCTGGCGGTCGCGGTTGGCTTAGCGATGCGGAAGGTGAGGTAGGCACATTATGATAGAAATAAATCTACTTCCGAAGGATTACCTGAAGAAATCGTTCAACCTCTCGCTGGGCAAGACCGGCCTGTACGCGCTGGGTGGTGCCGTCGGGGTGATCATCATGCTGGCAGGCATAACCTTCTATCAGACGCATCAGTTGACCCAGTTGGAGAAGAACATTGAAAGAGCCCGTCAGCGGGCGGCCATGCTTCAGAGGGATATCCTGGTAGTGGACGCCCTCATCGACGTCAAGGGCAAGATAAATAATCGGATGACGGCGGTGGAGAGGCTGGATCGGCATCGCTCGGCATGGGTAAGGGTCCTCGAGGATGTGGCCGGAAACGTGCCGGAATTCATCTGGCTGGGACGACTCGTCGAGGAGACGGCGGCCGCCGAAAAGCAGACCGGGGCCGGTGCCAAGAAGCAGGCGGAAACGCCGCCGGCGGCGTTGCCGACCGACGCCAGAAAAGTCAGTCTGGAAGGCTACGCGTTCACCCTGAACGCTCTGGCCAAATTGATGATTAACATGATGCGCTCGGACTATTTCGATGAGGTCGAGCTGGTTTCTACGGAAGAGAAGAAACTGGAAGAGCAAAAGGCTTACAATTTCGTTCTGACCGCCAACCTGCACTTTTTGTCGGACGAGGAGTTGAGAAATCTCATTGCCCAGTCCGGTGAGAAAAAGGAGTCGGCCAAGGCCAGTCATAAAGTCTTAAACTAGAAGAGAGGAAATATGGACCTCAAGGATCCTAAGATACAAAAGATATCGCTGGGCGTGCTGGCCTTTTTCATCGTGGTGTATTTCTGGTATACCAGACTGTACTCCAATTATGACAATCAGATCGGTCTGAAGCACCAGGAGTTCGAGACGATAACGACGAATTTGAGGAATGTCGAGTTGAAGGCCAAATCCCTTGATGCCCTTAAGGCCGAGTATGTGGATTTAATCGAGCGTTACCACGAAATCGAAGCTCTTCTGCCCGAAGCCAAACAAATTCCGTCGCTGCTGGTCCAGTTGCACACGGCTTCGTCGCTGACGGGCACGAAAATCACGCGGGTGCAGCCGTTACCGATTAATTCGGAGGAGTTTTACAACATCGCCACCTTCGAGATTGAGATGACCGGCACATACCACGACTTCGGAAGCTTTATCAGCTACATCGCCAATTTCCCCTTCATCGCCAACGTATCGAACGTGGAAATCAGGGCCAAGAATCTGGCCATCTCGGCGGCGGCGGCTGAAAGCGAAGACGGCGTCAAAGAAATCAAGAAAAAGGAAACCGTAACCGCGACTTTTACTCTTTCAACATACTTTGTCAGAGAGGATGAACGACTGGAAGAGTTGGTTCTATAGGAGATTGGGAAGACGATGAGACAAGTATTAAGCATAATCGTGCTGACAGCCTTTCTGGCGGCCGCGCCGGCGCTGGCCTCGCAAGTGACTAACGTCGAGTTGAGTTACCAGGAGGGGACCACGGTAGCCACTATATATGTCGACGGCCCGATTCGTTTCACCCACGAAGCAGTGGAGGCCAAGGACGGCAAGCCGTTCAGAGTCCTGGTGGACGTTCTGTCGGCCACGCACCATCTCGGCGCCAAGGACTTCACCGACCTGCCGCAGTGCGTTGTCGGGGGAATCCGCACGAGCCAGTACTCGGTTGAGCCGGAAAAGGTGGTCAGACTGGTATTTGACATGAGCCGGGAGACTATCTACCGGGTCGATTCCGACGAGTCGTGCATCCGTCTGTCTTTTGCAGACCAGGGTGCCCAAAAGTATGCCCGGTGGTCGGCGGAGTCTGTTTGGGCAGCCCGAAAGACGTCCAAGAGTTCGGCCGGAAGCGTCGCGAATGTCAACAAATCGATCGAAAGCGACCGTCAATTGAGCCTGAAGGGCTCTCCTGAGGCGGGAAGAACGGTCTCGGGCAAAGACAAGACCACGCAGACGGCGCAGGTCTCGGTCGGCGGGGAACTTTACGGTCCTGCTTTTGACAACAAATGGTCGGAAGCCGAAAAGGGGCCGGAAGCAGCCAAGCCGGTTCCAGCGCCCACACAAGAGGCGTCAGCCAAGAAGCCCGACGCAGTGCGGATGAAGGCCGCTGCCAATCAAGCGAACCAGACGAGCCAGCCGATCTCGGCCGAAGGCGTCAAAGCCAAGCCGGTGAAGAACGCGGTCGAGCCGCCGCCGCCGACGCTGGCGGACGCAGGCACGACCCAAAAGGCAGCGCCCGCGGTGAAGACGACTCCCGCAACGGTCAAGAAGGCGGCCGCACCGACCCCGGAAAAGACCACCGTTAAGGTGAAAAAGGCGGCTGAGCCGACACCGGCGGTTGAAAAGAACACGACAAAGACGAAGGAAGTCGAATCCGAGGGAAAGGTCGAGGATAAGGACGAGAGTGAAAGCAAGCCGCAATCGACCTCGCGTTTCCGTCGCAGTCCGACCGGGCCGACCAAGGTCAAAGGCACCCTGGTGGCAGAGTTTCCCCGGCGGCTGGTGATCAAGTACAAATCGGGGACGTACCGCGACCCGTTCGAGACCCTTATAAATGAGGCCCGGACGTACAACAGCCCGGTGGAGAAGAGAATACCCAATGTAGAGGGTCTGAAGCTGGTCGGCATAATCGAATCGGCCGGTGGCGAGAACCGGGCCCTTTTTGAAGATAAAGATAACTACGGATATATCCTCAAGGCAGGCGACAAGGTGCAGAAGGGGTATGTCCTGAGAGTGGATAGCGACCGTGTATACTTCCAGATATTTGAGTACGGTTGGAGCCGAACGGTAGCCCTTAACATCGAAGAAGACTGATGAAAGGTAGGTGTTAATAATGACTCGGATTACTTTCAAACAGCTATTCATGCCGCTGGCCCTTGCGTTTCTGGCCCCGGCTTTAGTTGTCTCGACTTTGGCTGAGGAGCAGCCGGATCCGTCGACGCCTATCAAGAACCTGCAATTCCAGTCGGCTGATATCCATTCCGTACTGACATTTCTGGCCGACTATGGTGGCGTTAATGTTGTGGTGGCGCCGGAAGTCGAAGGCACGGTGACGATTAAGCTCAACAACGTCCAGTGGCGCTCGGCCATGAATATTATAGGTCGCACGTATGCCCTGTCCGTTATAGATGAAGAAGAGGGGTACATCCGCGTGCTGCCATCCGAGGACTACCGTAAGGAGGTCTCGGAGCAGGAGAAGCACAAGGCCGAGCAGAGGGAACTGGTGGCGCTGAGCACCAAGATCGTGAGAATTTCCAATTCTACCTCCAACGACATTGTGGAAGCCGTCAAGTCACTCATGACGGACCGCGGCAAGGCCAGCAGTGATTCCCGCTCCAACTCGATCATCCTCCAGGAAGTCCCCGCCAATATGCAAAACGTTCTCGACTACATTGCCGAGTTGGACAAGCCGGCGCACCAGATAAAGATTTCCACGCAGATTCTGGAGCTGTCAACGAAAGATGTGGAGGAGTTGGGAATCGACTGGGTCGCGCAGGGAACCTATACCACCGAGTCCGGGCGGGCCTATCCGCAGCTGGGGCACCTGAACGGTGATCGGGTGGCGGACTACGCCGGTCGGTACCAGGTATCGGCCCTTCAGCACGGCTGGTCGGTGGATGCCTTTATAGAGGCGATGGTGAACAGCAACAAAGGCAAAATCGTGGCGCATCCGGAAATAACCACCGTCGATAATAAAGAGGCCAAGATTCAACTGGGGCAGAAGATTCCCGTCAAGCAGTTCGATGAGGCGGGCAACGTCGTCATCAAGTTTGAAGAGGTCGGAACGATTCTGGTCGTGACCCCGCATATCACCGCCGAGAACCAGATTATCATGCATCTGAAACCGGAACGATCCACTTATGAGTTTGACCCTAACGGCGTCATCATCAATACGAGTAACGCCGAGACCCATGTCATCGTGGCCAACGGCCAGACGGCGGTCATCGGCGGTCTGACGACCGAGGATGAAGTCAACACCGAAATCGGTGTGCCCCTGCTCAAGGATATCCCGCTGCTCGGGCGGTTGTTCAAGTACACCAATAACCGCGTGGAGAGCCGGGACCTGGTGATTTTCGTAACGCCGACTATCGTCGATGAAAATCTCGCTATGGGTGGCTGATTTTGGTCACGGCCGGCCGCCCTGGAGGCGGTCCGGCCGGACCTTACACGGCAATAAAGGAGAATCTATAAACACAGGAGAGGTTATGTTGCAAAGGAGTAAAAGCGCCTGGTTGCTTATAGGCCTATTGGTGCTGCCCTTGTTTTTGCTTTCCCTGATCGGGTGCGAATCAAAGAGCAGCGATGACAGTGCTGCGGCCGATGGTACCCAGGTTTCTATCACAGCCACGCCCACGACCATCGGTATCGGCGCCACCTCGGTGGTGGAGGCTACGGTGACCACTGACGGTGAGCCGGTTGCGAACCAGGCTATCATGTTCACAGTGTCACCGTCCAACGCCGGTTACTTCACTCCCTCGAGCGACACTACCGATGCCAGCGGCCACGCGGCTTCTGTGTTCACGGCGACCTCCTCGGCCTCGGCGACATTGTATGCCTGGATGGCCGGTGTCGACAGCCCGGGCCAGATTGGCGTCACGGTAGAGGAAAACCAGCAATCCGGCAGCGGCAACGTCGATATCAACGTTTCCCGCAGCCTGCTGCTGGCCAACGGAAGCGACACGGCCTCGGTGACGGTGACGGTTCGGGACGAGTTGGGGCAGATAGCCGCCGATTCCACCGTCGTCAGGCTGACGGCGGGCGAGAAATTCGTGGATATTGACGGTAATGGTTACTGGTCGCAGGGTATCGACTCACTGGTTTTCGATGCGAACTCGAACGGCCAGTGGGACGGCATCGGTTTTATCCCCTCGACGGCCCTGGTCAGCGGCGGTGACGGCAATGTTACGGTCAACTACATATCCGGTAATGATGCCTTTACGGTCTATGTCAAGGCCACGGTGGACGATAACGGTATTAGCGGCAGCGCCGAAGCCTCGATTCAACTGGCCTCCAATACCGAGGTCAATTCGATATACCTGCAGTCCGACTCGATGCAGCTTTCGGTCAAGGGGACCGGCGGCATCGAAACCGGCCTGATTCACGCCACGGCCTACGATGTCAACGGCAACACGGTGCCGGAAGGTCTGCCCATAAACTTCTACATTC
>JAOUEU010000078.1 GCA_029858555.1 Candidatus Zixiibacteriota bacterium | reverse complement strand
TCGCCGTGGTAACGTCCTTCGGCGGCAGAAGCAGGACCGTCGCCCGGTACCATTTCGGCAGCAGCAGGGCAACCACGATTGATACCACGGTGGCCGCCACCACCACACCCACAATCAGGCCACGTCGTTTGGCGACAAATTCCAGAAAAAGCCAGAGGTTGTTCGAACGCGTTTCGCTCAACGGAGCTCCTCCCGCTTGGTGACCACGACAACCTCCCCATCATGCACCCGTACTCCCGGCGAATGAATGGACGTCGTCCTGGCCACCCGATTGAACTTCTGTATGCTTTGCCTGTCGGCGCTGGCCGTAAAACCACCGGCGGCGTTTATGTAATACAGGGCGTCCTTGCTTTCGGCAAAGGGAAACAGGCCGGGGTTGACAACCTCCCCCTCGACCTTGACAAAACCGGTCCGAAGCGGCACAAAAACCGAATCAAAGGGCCGCATCGCAAAATCGGCCACGGCGCTCGCGGAACCCGCCACGTTGGCAATCGGATAACTTACGTCCGTCGGGTTACCCCACTCGTCGATATCAGCTTTGCGGAACACCGTGGTCTGCTCGGCCACCGCCCGCGCTGCGTAACCGCCGGCAGTATCCAGAAGCGCCCGCAGCGTCATATCCTGGCGATAGGCATACACCCCCGGTTTTTCCACCGCGCCGAACAAAGACACAAAACTGGATTCGGGCGGCAGCTGTCGGGCAGGCACAAAAATGACATCGCCGGGCTTTAACTCCGATTTGTGGCTGTTCCGGAAAGACAGAATCTTGACCCCGGCGGGGTCGGCCCGCTCGGTGAATCCGCCCGCCAGGGATATGAGTATTTCCAGATCGTCGCCGGCCGTCAATTCGACCTCTCGGGGTTGGCGCACTTCGCCCACCACCTGCACCACACTGTCCGTTTTATACGGCACGCGAATCTGACGGCCCGCATAAAGGTAAGGGTCATAGACATTGTCCCCGGTCACAATTGCCCGTTCGATATCTACCCTGATATCATGAACACCTCCCGTGAACAGGATGGCCCGCTGCGAACCGCCGGCGGCCACTCCCCCCGCCGCCTGCAGCAACTCCGACACTCTCTGGCAACTCGCACCGGAATACAGACCCGGTTTGCGGACGGCTCCCGTGATGTTGATGGAAACCTGGCGGGGCTCCGTGATCGAAATCGCGATCTGGTCGACGTTGTAAAGCTTCTTCAAGGAATCGGCGAGAATCTGGCGCGCCGTCGTCAGCGTCGCCTCCGAAAGGTCAATAACGCCCAGCGTTGCGTCTACAATTTTGCCCTCGACGTCGACCGCCAGTATCAGTGAATCGATCTTCGTTTTTATGAACGTGACCGTCAGCTTGTCGCCCGGCCGTATCAGATAAATATCCGGGTCAATCGGTTGGTCAAACGCCCGCTCCGTGTCCGCCGACGCGAACACAACACCGGCCAGCAATATCACTGCAATCGACAACAATGCCTTCAAATGGTGCTCCGCTTGCGAAAACCCTGTCCGATTTCCATCGATGGCCCAGAATAGTCAACCAACAACCCGATGTCAACTTCTAACGGCAATACCGCGACGCCACACCCCGTCCTGAACTAAGTCCTTCGCCAGCGCCAGACTATCCCCGCCAGCGCAAGCACCGTGACGAGCAAACCTGGGTAAAAATATGGCGTGCGGTACCTCAGCACAATCTTCTGCCGCCCCTGCTGGAAGGCAAATGAAATCAGGCCTTCATATTCGCTCAACTGCCGCCCGTCTTCGGACCGCCAGCCGACGTCGTAGCCCATACCGATAACCATCCGGCCGGCCTCCCGGCCGATAATCTCATACTCGATCACATTGGGCGTGTAGTCCCGCCGCACGACCTCCGCCTGCCCGTTGAGAATGAATTCGGGGACGGCCACGTCGTTCGAATCGACCAGCGCCCGGCTGCGCCGGTAGGCGGACAGCTTGGGGGCTATCAGCGAGCCTCGGTTGGCCAGGTAATTCCTGTAGGCCTGCGGCTTTTCGTCAACCACATGGCTGAACACCAGTGATCGGTGGACCGGTTCGGGTTTGTGCTTGAACGCACTCGACATTATCGGCCAGGCGAAAAAAAGGTTTGTCCCCACGACTACCGTACCGGCGACAATAGCGACACCGCGCCAGTACCTGGTCTTCTTCTCTGTCCCCTTCTGCCACAGCAGGTCGAATCCGAATCCGCCCAGAAAGGCCAGGCCCAGAATGACGAACTGGAATGCTCGACCGGTGCAACGGGCTGAAGAAAACCCCGGCAACTGCGACAACAACGCCCACGGTGACAGGGCTCCGAAATTCCCCAGGCCGAGCAGCAAAAAGAACGCTGCCAAAACCAGGTATATCCAGTACCGCTTGAACCTCAGGACCAGAGCCGCCGCCGCCAGCAGCACCAGCACCGGCGATATATAAGCGGCGTACTCATGCCAGTGGTAAACCTGCTCCGGGAAATGCGTGTCGTACAAAGCGTGCTTGAGACCGAAAAAAATCACCCCCAGCGCCGACAATGGAATGGATTCGCCGGCGTTGCCGTACCACGGGCTCTGTCGAAGATAAATAACCATCGGAAGAAACTTGACCGCCGAAAGCAGAACCCCCACCGCCGCCGCCGCCAGCAGGTTGACCAGGTAAACCCCTCGTCTCTGCTCCACCGCGTACAGCCCGCAAAACAGAAAGGCAAAAGTCGCCGTGTACAAAAGCGGAATGGCCGCGCCGTTACCAAGGATCATCAGCGCCAGCACCACCCCGGCCCGCAAAATTCCTGTTTTGTCCTCGACTGACTGCAGAACGAAATAGACGAACCAGGGAAGAAAGCAAAAATGCGTAAACGGCATATGGCCTTCGGCAAAATGCAGCGCAAAATGTACCGAGCCAAAGTAGGCCACCGCGGTCAGGAATGCCGCCCACATCGACATGCCCAGGCGTGACGCCAGCTTCACGCTGCCCCAGAACCCGAGAAAGTAACAGATCAAGACCTGCAGCTTAAAACCGATCACGACGCCGAAAATCAAATGAAGCAGAAAAAACGGTGTCAGCACTCCGATTTCCGGGTGATGAAACAAAATGTTGCCGCCGGCCATGTACGGGTTCCAGAAAGGAAACTGACCGTAGAACAGGACGGATCCGACCGGGGCCGCCTGCACCGCCGAAAAAAGATCCCAGTCCCGGACTCCCCAGTACGTAATCTTGAGCAGGAAAGGCAGCGTGTAGTAGACGGCCAGGGCCAGGCAAACACTTACCGCCAAAAGATTTGACTTTTTCACATCCATCGTCTTTACTTAATACCTCTGGCCGAACATGTGATAACTTAATGAATTATTCATATTTAAAAAGCAAAAGTTTCCTCTGGCCGACTGTCCTGACCCTTGTCTTCATCCTCGTCTATGCCTTCCTCTTGCAGGCCGGCCGGCCCAAGTACTACGAACTTTCCCGCACTCTTATCCAGTGGGACTGCCGGCACTACCTGTCCATCGCCCGTGACGGCTACGAAAAATTTCCCTGCGGGTGGAACCCCGATTACATCTGCGGCAATATCGGCTGGTTTCCCCTGCTGCCCATGACTAGCCGACTGCCGGCGGCCCTGGGGCTCAGCCACAGCTATGCCCTCATCCTCACCAGTTGGCTGGCGCTCTGGCTGGGCCTGCTCCTGTTGTTCCGCCTGGTCACCGACCGCTTCGAAGAAAGAACCGCCGTCTTCGCCGTCCTCGCCCTGCTGTTGTTCCCCGGCGCTTTCTATTTCCTGACGGCTTACCCCAACTCGCTCTATTTCCTGCTGGCGGTTCTGACATTCTTTCTTCTCGAACGTCGGCACCTCGCCTGGCTGTGGCTGCCGACCGCTCTGCTGGCCGTGACCCATCCGTCGGGAGCCATAATCGGCCTGCCGGTGCTCTACGTTCTCATCCGCCACTGGCGCGACCACGACGCCAGGACCAGGCTCCTGCTGGTTCTCTCGCTACTGTCCATCGGCCTGGCTCTGCTGCTCTTCTTCACTTATTTCTGGATTCGCTTCGATGATTTCCTCCTCTACCTTCACCACCAGTCACAACCCTACTATGCCCACCGCATTACCCTGCCCTTCATCCCCATCGCCCGACTCTTCTTGCGACCGTCCCTCGACTGGCCCGATTTCGTCATGCTTCTATTCGTCGTGGCCACTCTTATCCTGTTCTATTCGCGCCGCATCCCCGCCGCCTGGCAGGTCTTCATGTTCGCCCTCCTGCTCTTCTCGCCCACCATGGGTACCACCGACAGCTATTTCCGTTATGTCGAACCGGCCTTTCCCCTTTATGTCATGATAGCCGTCCGCGCCGGCTCGCCAAAAGGCAAGTACCTCTTCGGCGTCTACGCGGTGGCTTCGACCGTCCTGATGCTGCTGGTGTTTGTTGCTGGTTACCGAGCGGGACTGCTCAAATGACTTGCTCTCGGACCGGACATGGTCTCATCGGGAAAATTACCGCCCGTAAATCGGGCCCGCGCTATTTGCGCTTCAACTCAAAGGTGTACAGAAGATCCCAGGCGTTGGAATCGGCTACCTGAATCATCCTCAGGCTGTCCCCGCTGAAAATCGCGCGAAAATCGCCCTCAGGTACGTGCAGACTGTCGCAGTTGCCTTTCTCCACGTAGGTCGGTGTGAAATCGCAATGGTTCTTTCCGAAATCTTCCACCGTCCCCTTCGAATCGCACATTGTCGTACGATGCGTCAGATGCGTGAACTCGTACACCGGCCCCTCCACCGTCAATTCAACCAGGTCGGTATCGGCGTAGGCCATGCCGTCCGGTTTCAGTATGAACCGCCCTTCATACGCCTCGGGCGCAGCCGGTTTGGGGTCGTCGGCACACCCGCCATAAAACCCCAGAACCGCCAGCATTACGCTTAAAAGCTTCTTTCTCACACCTCGCTCCTGCCGGCACCCTTGTCGGCGGCGGCGCACTCGCCTCTCAACTGCGGCTTATGTCGATCGACTCTTCGACATCTGCCGATGTCGCGGCCTTCTTCTTTTCGTTGTAGGTTACCGAAGCGCCGACAAACTCCCGGAAAAGAGGATGCGGCTTGGTCGGTCTTGACTTTAACTCCGGGTGGAACTGCACGCCCACAAACCACGGGTGGCCGGGATCCTCTACGATTTCCACCAGCCGGTTGTCCGGCGACATGCCCGAAAGCAGAAGACCCTCTTTGACCAGCATCTCCCGGTAGGCGTTATTTAACTCGTACCGATGCCGGTGTCTTTCCGATATCTGCCTGAGGCCGTAAGCTTCATACGACTTTGACTTTTCAGCCACGATGCAGGGATATGCTCCCAGGCGCATGGTGCCGCCCAGTTCTGTCACACCTTCCTGGTCGGCCATGAGGTGAATCACCGGGTGTTTGAGATCGCGGTAAAATTCGTAGCTGTGCGCCTCCGCCAGACCACACACGTTCCGCGCGTATTCGATTACGGCGCACTGCATCCCCAGGCATATCCCGAAAAACGGGATTTTCCTCTCGCGCACATACCGGATGGCCTCGATCTTGCCTTCCACCCCGCGCTCACCGAATCCCCCGGGTATCAGAAGACCATCGATGTCGTACAGAAGTTTCTCGGCCCCGGACTGCTTGATATCTTCGGAACTCACCCAGATGAGTTTCACCTCGGCGTCGTTGGCGACACCCGCGTGCACGAATGACTCTATTATCGACTTGTAGGCGTCCCGAAGGTTCACGTACTTGCCGCAGATACCGATCTTGATGTGCTGTCGCGGATTTTTGATTCTCTCCACCATCTGCTCCCAGTCGGCCAGCTCCGGCTGCGGCACTTGCCACCCGAAATGCTCGCATATAATATCGTCAACCCCCTGGGCGTGGTACTTTATCGGCACATCGTATATCGTCGAAACGTCCTGGGCATTGACCACCGACCGTGTCGGCACCGAACAGAACAGGCTGATTTTCTTGCGCAGGTCCTCCGAAAGCGGCTTGGCCGAACGGCACAGGAGCATGTTCGGCTGAATCCCGATTGCCCGCAACTCCCTCACCGAGTGCTGCGTCGGCTTGGTCTTGAACTCGCCGGCCGTGCCCAGATAAGGCACCAGCGTCACATGCACGAACATCGTGTTTCGCGGCCCCTCTTCCTGGCCCATCTGGCGGATTGCCTCCAAAAACGGCTGCGACTCGATATCGCCCACCGTGCCCCCGATCTCGACGATTATCACGTCGGGCTCGTCCATAATCCGTTCCAGCTTCTTGATGCGCGTCTTGATCTCGTTCGTGATGTGCGGGATCACCTGCACCGTCGCCCCCAGGTAATCACCCCGCCGCTCGCGCGATATGACCGTGTTGTAAATCTGGCCCGTCGTCACGTTGTTCTCCTTGCCCATCGGCACATCCGTAAAACGCTCGTAGTGCCCCAGGTCCAGGTCCGTCTCCGAACCGTCGTCGAGAACAAACACCTCGCCGTGCTGAAATGGATTCATGGTGCCGGGATCCACGTTCAGATAGGGGTCAAACTTGACATTGCACACCTTCAGTCCTCTTTTCTGAAGAAGCAGCCCCAGCGAGGAGGCGGCGATCCCCTTGCCCAGAGATGACACCACACCACCGGTTACAAAAACGTATTTCGACTTCTCAGCCATCTGAATTTCCCTCAGCTATCTAATATACGCTTCAACTTTTTCATATCCTGGGGGGTGTCCACCGTCGTCATCCGCATCCTAGTCTTAAACACCCGTATTCTGCGATTGTTCTCCAGAATGCGGAGTTGCTCGAGAGATTCCGCTTTCTCCAGCGCCGAAGGTCCCCATGAGACAAAATCCTCCAGGGCGCGCCGGCGGAAAAAATAGATGCCGATGTGACCCCGAAAAGCAAACTTACCGACTCTCCCGGAACTCGAAACACCCTGGAGATACGGAATCGGCAGGCGCGAAAACCACAGGGCATGACCGTCGGCGCTTACCACTACTTTGACCAGGTTCGGGTCGAAAAGCTCGGCGTCGGTCGCTATCGGACAGACCAGCGTGGCGTAACTGATTGATTTGTCCGCCTTCATCCGATCGATGACCCGGCTGAGAACGGAGGCCCTGATCCCTATATTATCCGCCTGGATGTTCACCACGATATCTCCGCCCAGGTGGCCCACCGCCTCGCCGACCCGGTCCGTGCCGGTGCGGTGCCGAACCGACGTCCTGATGACCTCGGCTCCAAACGACCGGGCCACCTGCATAATCTCGACGCTGTCGGTGGCGATCACCAGCCGGTCGATGCGGCTGGCTTTCCGAACTTCATCCCATACATAAAAAAGAAGCGGCTTCCCTTTGTAAGGATACAACACCTTACCGGAAAACCGCCGGGAACCAAGCCTGGCCGGTATAACAGCCGTTACCCTGTCAGCCATCAGCCCACAACCCTGGGAACGAGAAAATACTCACCATCCGTCTGCGGCGCATTGCCCAGCGCCTGGTTTCGCGTCAGTGAAGGACGCACCTCGTCTTCCCGAAATACGTCACCCAAAGTGGTCGCCTGGCTCTCCGGTTCGATGCCGCCGGTTTCAACAGCCTCGAGCCGGCTCATATAATCGACAATTGCGGCCAATTCGCGCGAGAACCTTTCGACTTCCGATGATGATAAATGCAGGCGGGCCAGACGGGCGATGCGCTCAACTTCTTTACTTGATAGCGGCATAAGCCAAAATAGGCAATAAAATCGCCGTGTCAAGCCTTTTGGACCGCCGCCCGCCGACCCCCGCCGCGGGCTAAAGTAATGTCCCGCACTACCGATATTGACAGTGGATGTGTCAAAATGAAACAAGGCGAATATCATGAGCGCAATTAAGTTTCAAGATGAACCGGTCGCGTTGAACCGCTCCTCGCTCTTCGCATCGCAGTCGGCGAGTCGACCGCTTTCCCCGGGTGCGCAGACAGCCGGCATCGCCTCGCTGCTGCTTGGCCTGGCATTGCGGCCTCACCTCACAGAAAGCGAGAAATCCTTTCTCGACCAACTGGCGCCCGACAGGTGCATCACCTTTCTCGTCGACAATGATCGCTACCTCCATCCCGAGGACGTACCCCTGTTCCCGCTGGATCTGATTAAAACGACCGTCGACCAGTGCGGACAGGCCATTTGCACTCACCACTACCCTGATTTCCGTGACCGCTCCACCAGGTACAAAGTTCACACTGCTGTAGTCAATCCCGGTCAAGACAAGCCTGTTGTTCTGGGCTTTTTCGGACCGGAACGCGAACTTGATAGCTGCCGCACGGAGAACTCGTTCTTCCGGCTGGCCTCGCAGTTTCGATGTATCCATGAATCCCTGCCGCAACTGGCCCGCAAGGTTCGGGAACAGATGGCGTCCGGCCGGCCCACGGTCATTGTAAACCGCTCTTCCGGCCGCATCATGGCCCTCAACGACGAGGCCGTGCAAATGCTGGGGCCGGGTGAACCGAATCCCACCGACCGCGAATTCGGGGATATCAGAGACCGCTTTCTGCAACTCCGGCCCGGCTCGAAACTCACCATGAGAAATCTGTCGGAAAAAGACCTGCACCTGGCGGTTGTGACTCTGGAAGGCCACCTTCAGCCAACCCCGCCTCCCAACGTCAATTCGTTGTTTTTTAACGAGATACGGGATTTGGGAGCCGACCTCTCGGCCGCTGCCGACCTGTTGAACAACATGGCCGGCGAAAACTTGACTGCCAGGCAACGGCGTCCCCTGCAAGATATAATGACCGCCGCCAATCGGCTTAACAACCGCCTGGCGCGACTGGATTTGCTCTTTAACTACGACAGCTTGCCCGTGAAGGCCGTATCGCTCCGGGGCGAGTTCGCCCAGGCGGTGGCTGACTTCAATTCTACCGGCGCCCGACACGCATCTATCGCACCCGAAGCCGACGTCTTCGATGCGACGATGCACGTTCCTGTCGGTGCTTATCGCTTCCTTTTCGAGGCGATCCTGGCGGCCCACACAGCCGGTTGTCCCGCCCCGTGTCGCACCCTCATAAGTTGCGACCAAGCCGGTTCGCTGCCGCACCGGGAACTTTCGTTTCGGACCACCGCCTCAGACCCGACCGCGACGGTGCTGCCCCACCGCGAATGGGGCGCCTATGCCGTCAGGCTGGCCGACCTCATGGGCGTTCGTTTCACGCGCCTGGCCCTCGCAGAAAACAACAGCATTGTGAGTGATCTGAGGATAGAGAGGTTGCCATGAAACTGACTCTCAAAACTCGCCACGAAGCGGCCCGGATTCTGGTTGTCGGGAGCGACCGCGCGCTGGCCGACAGCATCACCGGCGAGCTGGCCAAATCCGGATATGCCGTCAAAACTGCCGCAACCCTGCCGGAAACACTGAAAATCCTGGAAGAAGCTCAGATAGACGTGATCCTGCTGGATCGCACCACCATCGATGATTGTGACGCGGAGACCTTCGAAAGAATAAGGCAGTCTTCTGCCGCCACTGAAGTCATAGTCCTGGGCGAACTGGACGAATCCCGGGCTGCCGACATTGCCCGGAGCGGCCCGTATGATTCCCTGCCGAAGCCGATCCCGCCCCGTCAGCTGTTCATGAAAATCGATAAGGCGCTGGAACACAGGAAGATGAAACAGGAATTGAATCTTCTGCGCCAGCACGTCGCGATGGCCTACGGCTTTGACAATATCATCGGGGAATCGCCGGCCGTTGAACAGCTCAAGGAAACCGCCCGCCGAATCGCCCCGACCGAGATACCCATTCTAATTACCGGCCAGGCCGGCACCGGCAAGGAGCTTCTGGCCCGCACCATCCACCATCACTCCAACCGGCGAAAAGAAAAATTCATCACCGTCGACTGCGCCGCCATACCCCGCTCAATACTCGACGAAGAACTCTTCGGCGGCGGCAGCGCCGTTTCCGGCAAGACCGCGCTGGGCCTGCTTCAGGACGCCGACGGCGGGACGATCTATCTGAAAAATGTCACCGAACTGCCCCTCACAACCCAGTCCCAACTGCTGCGGCTGTATCAGTATTCCGAGGTCATCCCTATCGGAGCCAAAACGCCGGTCAAGGTCGACCTGCGCACTATCGCCGCCTCGACCGCCGACATCAGCGCTGCCGTCACCGCCGGCGCTTTTCGCAAGGACCTGTTCAACTACCTGAGTGTCATCACGCTCCACGTACCGCCCCTGCAGGAGCGACAGGAAGATACCGAGCTGATAGCCGAATACATCCTGCGAAAAATCGCTCGCGAGCAGAATCTGCCTTCATTCACCTGCACTCGCCACGCCATGGAACGGCTCCTCCGCTATGACTGGCCGGGAAACATCCGCGAACTGGAAAACATCCTCAAACGGGCTGTCGGGCTGTGCTCCGCCGGCCATATCGAGGCCGAGGACATCATTTTCATAGGCTCCACCGCGACACCCAGGCCGGCCGCCCGGCCGGCCGAAACCGAATCCGGCTCGCGGCAGGGACTGCTGGCCGACACCCAGCGAACCGTTATCGCCCGGGCTCTCGAGGACAACAACTGGAACTTCACATTGACTGCGCAAAAACTGGGCATCGGCAGGACCACCCTCTGGCGGAAAGTCAAAAAGTATAACCTGCACCGTGACTCTGAGGAAATCACCGACGACCGGGAGGTGGCGCTCACATGAAGAAAAATATCATAACCGGCAATCGGGGCGGCCTGGCCCGTGACAACACCCGCCCCACCTACGATTTCTCGAGCATCATTAACCCGGAACGCAACATCTCCGAGATGTTCTTCGAACTCACCCGCTGCCTCGGCGAAAGATTCCACATAAACCGGGGCGTTTTGATTCTCAAGCGCGCCGGCACTAACGACCTGGCCGCCGTCTCCACCTGGAACAACGGCCGTGTCCGCGAAGGCCTCACCATCAGCCTTCCCAAAGTCTCTTCGCTGTTCGAGAAAGTGGCCGAGGACGGCCGCGTTTACACCGAAGATTACTGCGGGGCGTTCAGCGGCAATTTCTTCGAGCAGAAACTTCTGCTCGACGATGACTCCCGCTCGTTTGTTTTGCATCCATTGAAGTCCGACGGTGAGGTCATCGGCCTGCTCGGTTACAGCTCCGAGCAGCCCACGGCTTTTGCCGTTTTCGAGGAAGGTGTGCTGGAGGATATTTCCAACAAGCTGGCCGCCGTCATCGCGGCCAAAGTCTACCGGGACTTTTAGGTCCCCTTAGCTGCCTTTCGAACCGGACCGGATTCGCTCTTTGGCCCGGTTATGCTCGGCGTTGGTCCGCGAAAAATAGTGCCCCCCGTTATTGTCCGCCACAAAGAAGAGAAAATCCGTCTCGTCGGGATTCAATGCCGCCTTAATCGAGGCCAGTCCCGGCGAGTTTATCGGCGTCGGCGGCAGGCCGGGCAGAACGTACGTGTTGTACGGCGTCTCTTTTTTCAAGTCTTTACGGTACAGCGGGCGCTCCAATCCCCCCAGGCCGTAAATGACCGTCGGGTCGGCATCCAGTTTCATGCGCTGTTTCAACCGGTTCAGATAAACCGAAGCTATTACCGTCCGTTCGGAATCGACTTTCGTCTCGGCCTCGATAATCGAGGCCAGGATGATAACCTCGCGCCGGCTCAGTCCCAGCGGAGCGGCCTCCGGCCAGATACCGGCTGTCTGCAAGTGATACAGCTCCACCATCTCGGCCACCACCGCTTCCGGCGTCCAGCCCCACGGGAAGTAATATGTCTCCGGGTACAGATACCCCTCGAGGCCGGGCACGCCCAGCCCCGCCACGAACGCCGAGTCGCGCTCCAGAACCCGCACCGCCGCCGAGTCGAACTCCATCGCCGCCGCCAGTATCGAGGCTGTTTTCCAGATAGGCGAACCCTCGGGCACCGTGACTTTTATCTTCAGAAAATCCACCCGGGCAAACCGGTCAAGCACCGTGCGGCACGAGTTTTCCCCCGTAAAATCATACCGGCCGGGTGCCAGCTTGCGATCGATATTCATCAGCCGCGCCGCCAGCTTCAGCATGATGCGGGATTTAACTACCCCTTCCCGGACCAGCGTGTCGGCCACACCGCCGAAACTGTCGCCCTGCTCGATAACGACCGTCACCCTCCGCTTCCCCAGGTCAACCGTCCCGTAATAAGCCCGCACGGCATAAGTGACGACTATCAGCGCGATAACCGCCACGACCGCTATTACAATCTTCATTCTCATATTCGCAGGTATCTTTCCCTGAGGTGTCACATCCCGAAACTAATCTTCAGCCTTCGGCGGTGAGGCTTCATTCAGAAAACGCTGCAAAATCACCACCGCCGCCAGCCGGTCCAGCCGCTTCTTGTCCTTCCCGACTTTCTGGCCGTGGGCATGGACAATATCAGCCGCCTCCGTCGTCGAGTGGCTTTCATCCACCTTATGAATCGGACCGTCGTAAAATTCTTTCAGCTTCTCGATAAACCCGTCGACCTCGGTGCACTTGTCGCTGCGGTCACCCGAGGCCAGCAACGGGTAACCGATAACCAGGCCGTTCGGCTGGTAGGCGTCGATAATGGCCGCGATCTTCTCCAGCGCCTGTTTTGTCGATGTAACATCGAGAGTCGCCAGCGCCGTGGCGATAAGACCCATCGGGTCGCTCTTGGCCAGCCCGATGCGGCGCTCACCGTAGTCGATAGCTATAAATGTCCGGTCGTACTTTTTCTCCATAAACGGCATACCGCCTTGACGCCTGCAATATCACTCCCGGCTTCTGGCAGCTCAACAAGAAATTATTCCGGAAGTGACATACCGTTCA
>JAOUEU010000337.1 GCA_029858555.1 Candidatus Zixiibacteriota bacterium | reverse complement strand
GCCCCTGCAATTGTAAAGGTCAAGTAGTCCGTGGACAGTTTCTGTTATACCCGGCCGGTGTGATACCAATCACTTCCCGGTGCAGTTACGCGGGGGGTGGTCGATTCGACCGGGATTTCCGAATTGACCGGCGTTGAGAGATAGTCTATAATCAAAGCGGGAGGTTGGTTCGTCTTTATCCATGGAGGAGGTATGCCCGAATTTCGTCAAAACCAGGCCACGAAAGAGTGGGTGATTCTCGCGCCCGAACGCGGCTTGAGGCCGTCGGACTACAAGAAAGAACGAGCGAAGCCCGAGCGGGTGTCAGCGTACAGCGAGAGTTGCCCTTTTTGTGCGGGGAATGAAGACCAGACGGAACAAGCGGTCCTGACGTTGCCGGCGAGCGACGGCTGGCGGGTGCGGGTGGTGCCGAATAAATACGCGGCGCTACAGCCGCAGCTGGCCACGACGCGGACGTGGGTCGGGTCGTTCCTGTCGGCCAAAGGATTCGGGGTAGCCGAGGTGGTCATCGAGCATCCTCAACATAACCAGACCCCGGCCCTGATGGAGTTAATAGAGGTTACGGACGTGTTACGCGCTTACCGGGAACGCCAGATAGAAATAAGCCGCAACGAGAAAATCAACCTGGTGACGATATTCCGCAATCACGGTCAGCAGGCGGGGACTTCGCTGGAGCATCCTCATTCGCAAATCATAGCCACGCCGATAGTGCCGCCGCATGTCCGCTACCCGATGGAGCAGGCGGTTCTGCATTACGACAAGCTTGGCAGTTGCGTGTATTGCGACACGGTGACCGAAGAGCTGCGCCAGGGCGAGCGGATTATTATCGAAACCGAAAACTTCGCCGCCTTCTGTCCCTTCGCGGCCCGGTCGCCGTTCGAGTGCCGGATCTATCCCAGGAAGCACCAGGCGAGCTTTATGTTGGTCGGTGATGATGACATCATCGAACTGGCCGACGTGCTCCGTACGGTGTTGAACAAACTCTATCACGGCTTGAATAATCCGGATTACAACTATATCATCAGATCGTCACCCATCGGCGACGAAGATACGCGGCACCTGCACTGGTACATCGTCATAATACCCATAATCTCGATTCGGGCCGGTTTTGAGATCGGTTCCGGCATCTACATAAACACGGTTGCTCCCGAAGAGGCGGCCCGTTACCTGCGGGAGATCCGGTTTGTGTCTTAGAAGAGGATAAGGCTGCGTTGACGTGCCCCGGCGGCGGCTTTGGCATTGACAAAACTGGATATTGTAGTATGTTTTATCTATATGGTCTATAAGAAGTAACGCCGGTGGGGAATCTGTGAAAAGACTGTTAATTGCCGGTCTGGTGACTATTCTGGCAGCAGCCGCTAATTCGGCAACCATAAATGTGCCCGGCGAACAGCCGACTATCCAGGCCGGTATCGACACGACATCGGCCGGTGACACGGTCCTGGTGGCGCCCGGCACTTACGTCGAGAATTTAGATTTCGCCGGCAAGACGATTGTGGTTCGGTCCAGCGAGGGCGCGCCGGCGACGACCATTGAAGCGGCAGATCCCAGCCAGAACACGGTTCGAGTTGTGACAGGTGAGGGACCGGGGACGGAACTGAGCGGTTTCACCATTCGCAACGGGGGCGATGTCACCACTGTCTACATAGGCCCGGGAAGCGTAATAAAGATATCGGGGAATATATTCTGTAACAACATATCGGGAGTGATCAATCCGCTGGTGGTGATTCGGGTCGAGAGTTCCTCCGAGATCACTCACAACCTGTTCTACGACAATGGTGGCATCAACTGCATATGGTCTTCGAGCGCGTGCCGCATAATCAACAACACCATTGACTCGAACGAGCGAGGCATACTCTCGACGGTGCCCACGACCATGGCGCTGAACAATATCATCACCAACAATAAAGGCTACGGTGTCTACGGTGTTTACAGTGTGGTGGACTATAACGACGTGTGGCAGAACGGCTCCGCCAACGTACCGGGGCCTAACGGGATTTCGGAAGACCCCCTCTATGCGGCACCGTTGAGCCATGATTATTCTCTGGAGGTTTTGTCACCCTGCATCAATGCCGGGGATCCATCGCCCGAATATTTCGATTTAGACGGTACGCGGAACGACATGGGGGCGTTTCCATGGCTATTGCAGTTGCCGCTGGCTCTAAAGCCCGGCCTGCAATCGGAGGACAGCACGCACGTGGCGAGTCACAGCCCAACCTTCCGGTGGACTTACTATGATACAGTGGCGGCGCAGAGCGCCTACGAGATAGAAGTGGGCACAGACAGCGACTGGTCGGCGGCGGAGATGTGGGCCTCGGGCTCGGTGGCATCGTCGGATAGTATCGCGGAATATGCGGGCCTGCCGCTGGTGAACGGCGACAGGTACTTCTATCGTATCCGGGTGTACAACGGCGTATTCGGAGGAGACTGGCGGGGCGGGTCATTCCGGATGAACTCGGAGCCATCGGCGCCAATGCCTTTGGACCCGGTCGGGGCCGAGGTAGTAAATCGAAGTCCGGTTTACCTGCTGGTCGAGAATGCCACTGACGCGGAGGGCGACATAGTAACCTACGATTTTGTGGTGTACGACGACCCCGATATGGCCTACCCGTTGGCGGCGCAGTATGCCGTCAGCGAGCAGCCTGACCGCACGAGGACCGAGCGTATTGACGGTCTGTACCCTGATGCGATATACTGGTGGCAGGTGCGCGCCTACGATGGTTTTGAATATTCGGAATGGTCTCCGGTGGCGGTATTCCAGGCGCGTGACGGCGGTCTGGTGACGTATGTGCCGGGTAATAAACCGACGATCCAGGAGGCGATCGATGCCAGCGGGGACGGTGATACGGTGATGGTCGGGCCGGGCACCTACGCCGAAAATGTCGTTTTCGACGGGCGAGGGCTCATCCTGACGAGTGCCGATGGCCCGGAAGTGACTGTCATAAATGCACCGATTCATAATCGAGCCGCAGTGGCGCTGGTCGACGGCGAGCCGCGTGGGGCCGAAGTGTCCGGATTCACCATCTCGGGCGGCGGTAAAGCGGGAATTC
>JAOUEU010000077.1 GCA_029858555.1 Candidatus Zixiibacteriota bacterium | reverse complement strand
ATACGATTCTGGAGAATATCAGGTTCGGAAGGCAGCAGGCGGATGCAAAGCTGGTCGAGCAGGCGGCCCGCTCGGCCGCGCTCGCAAAAGATGTCGAGGGTTTTCGCGACGGCTATAACACGCTGGTGGGCGAACGCGGCATCACCCTGTCGGGCGGCCAGAAACAGCGCACCGCCATCGCCCGGGCTATAATCGGGGAACCCGCGATTCTCATTCTCGACGATGCCACCTCGTCGGTCGACACCGAGACCGAAAACCAGATCAATGAGAGAATCAAATCTGTCCTGGAAGGGCGAACCGCCATTATCATCTCCCACCGCGTCTCGGCGGTAAAAGAGGCCGACAAAATCCTATGCCTGCGCGATGGCCGCATAGCCGAGCAAGGCTCGCATGATGAACTGATCAATCTCGGCGGCTACTATGCCGACCTTTATCAGATGCAGCTTCTGGCCGAGGAGTTGGAGAAGCTATGACGGCGGCCAACAACTACCACGAGGAGGAAATCCTCGGAAAAGCCTACGACACCCGCCTGATGAAACGGCTTCTCGGTTATGTCCGGCCGTATCGCTGGATGCTGGCCGGGGCCGTGGGGGCGCTTTTGCTGAATTCCTTTTTCCAGATTTTCATCGCCTTTGTGACCCAGACCGGCATTGATGATTACATCCTGGCGGGCGACGCCGCCGGATTGGGACGCGTGGCCGGCGTCTACCTGGCCGTAATGGCCGTCATTTTCGTCACCAGCTACGGCCAGGTGTATATGACGGCCTGGCTGGGTCAGCGCGTGCAGGATGATATCCGCATGCAGATATTTTGCCACCTGCAGAAACTGCATCTGGGCTTCTACGACAAGAACCCGGTCGGTCGCCTGGTCACAAGAGTTACGAACGATGTCAACACCCTCAACGAGATGTTTTCCAGCGGCGTCGTGACGATTATCGGTGACATCGTCCTGCTGACCCTGATCATTGCCGCCATGCTGTACCTGAACTGGCAGTTGGCCCTGATAACTTTTGTTTCACTGCCCCTGCTGGTGGCGGTTACCTTCATCTTTCGGGCGCGGGCGCGCGACGCCTACCGCCTGGTGCGGCTCAAGCTGGCCCGCCTGAACGCCTTCGTCCAGGAACACCTTACCGGTATGAGCCTCGTCCAGCTCTTCACCCGGGAAAAGCGCACCTTCGATGAGTTCACCGCTATCAACCGTGATTTGCAAACCCAGCACTTTCGCTCGGTAATCTATTACGCCGTTTTCTACCCGACCGTCGAAATCATCGGGGCCCTCTCGCTGGGCTTGCTCTTCTACTATGGCGGGATTCGCATTCTCGATGACAGTCTGACTTACGGGCAACTGGTGGCCTTCATTTTCCTGGTCGAGCAGTTTTTCCGCCCCATCCGGGACCTGTCGGAAAAGTACAATATCCTGCAGGCCTCGATGGCGTCGTCCGAGCGCATCTTCAAGCTTATCGATACTGAACCCGCGATTTCTGAAACAGCACACCCCACTCCGATAAGGAATTTCTCGGGACGTATCGATTTTGAGAACGTCTGGTTTGCCTATAACGAGTGGGAATGGGTTCTCAGGGACGTCTCGTTCTCGGTGGCGCCGGGCGAAAAAGTGGCCATCGTCGGCGCCACCGGGGCCGGCAAAACTTCGCTTGTCTCGCTTCTTTATCGTTTTTACGATTACCAGAAGGGTTCTATTAAAATTGACGGGGTCGACCTGAGGCAGTTACATCTGACCGAGCACCGTTCACGCCTGGGGCTGGTATTACAGGATGTCTTTCTGTTCAGCGGCGACTATGCCGGCAATATCCGTCTGCGGCAGGACAATATCTCCGACGACGAGATCCTCCGGGCTCTGGAGCGGGTCGGCTTCGGCCGCTTTCTGAAAGACCTGCCGCAGGGCATCCACACGCCGGTTCGCGAACGGGGCGCGACGCTGTCGACCGGCCAGAAACAGCTTCTATCCTTTGCCCGGGCCCTGGCTTTTGACCCACGCATCCTCATCCTCGACGAGGCCACCAGTTCGGTCGACAGCGAGACCGAAAAGCTGATACAGGCGGCCCTTGAAGAACTGCTGCGCGACAGGACCTCCATCATCATCGCTCATCGCCTCTCGACCATCGAAAAGGCCGACAAAATAGTCGTCCTGCACCATGGCCAGCTCCGTGAAATGGGCCGGCACGATGAGCTATTGATTCAGAAGGGGATTTACTATAAGTTGTACCAGATGCAATACAAGAAACAGGCCATAACCTGCGAGGCAACACCGCCGGCGGTTAATCGCTAAGCGATGAGACAGACGAAAAAAGAAATACGCGGCTACCTTGAGGCCGCCGAGGACATCGCCCGGGCAGCCGGTGGCATCCTGAAACGGGGTTTCAACCGGCCGCCGGATATCAGGCTCAAGGGCCGCATCGATCCGGTCACGGTCTATGACCTCAAATCCGAGAAATTCATCGTCCGTTCCCTTCAGAAACGTTTTCCACAGCATGCCGTCCTGGCCGAGGAAGGCAGCGGCAGCGGCCGAGAGGGACCGTACCGGTGGATTATTGACCCCCTGGATGGCACCGTCGATTATGCTCACGGCTTTCCGGTTTACTGTGTCTCAATCGCACTGGAGTGTGATGGTGAGATTATCGCGGGTGTTGTCTACGACCCGGAGCGGCAGGAAATGTTTTCGGCCGGGTTGGATCTGGGCGCTCATCTGAATGGAAAAAAAATAAGAGTATCGGTGCAGTCCAATCTGGAAAGAGCCCTTCTGGCTACCGGCTTTTCCTATAATATAAAACACGCCCGCAGGAATAACCTGGGTCTTTTCGCCCGGATGGCCAAGAAGGCCCAGGGTATACGCCGTCTGGGCTCGGCCGCCATCGACCTGTGCTGGCTGGCCGCCGGCCGGATTGACGGCTTCTGGGAATTGTATCTCCATCCCTGGGATACGGCCGCCGGCAAGCTTATCGTTCAGGAAGCCGGCGGCATCGTCACTCGCTTCGATGGCCGCGCGCATTCGATATTTCACATGGATATACTGGCCAGCAACGGCCACATACACAGAGCCATGCAGGAGGTGCTGTAACTCGTGCCGAAGCCGGTTCTGTCGAAGAAATCTCACGGCAGCAATAACAGTTTATGTAATAGAGGTCCGACAATGAAAAAGTTTTTGTTCCTTCCGGTAAGTCTTGCCTGCCTTGTTTTGTTGATGCAACTGGTCTCCTGTGGGGGCAAGGAGAAAGAAAGCAAACCCGCCTCCGAAATACCCCAGACGGTGCGGGAAGGCGTCACCACCTGGGAGCGCGTCTACGAAAAGGACGGCTCGCGGACTTTCGGCATGGCGGTGGAAGTCCTCCCGGACAGCCGTTATCTTGTGGCGGGAAGCCAGATGCCGCTCGAGGGTAAGGAAGCCGTTTACCTGTTGCTGATTGATTCACTCGGCGACGTGGTCTGGGAAAAAACATATGGCAAGGATATCGCCATATGGGCCACCGACGTCGTGCCCGCCTGGGATGGCGGTTATTTGCTCTGTTGCCAGACCAACCCGGACGAGAACAACCAGCGCAAAGTATACCTCATGAAGGTCGACTCGCTCGGAGGCTACCAGTGGGACCGGGTTCTCAAGAGCGGCGGTGACGATCTGGGTGCCGCCATTGCCGTTACGACCGATTCGAACTACGTCATTGTGGGCAATACTTCCTCAATCAGTGATGGCGCGACGGGAGCAATCCTGATAAAGGTCGATCAGTCCGGAAGTATTATCTGGAAAAAGGCCTACTTCGACATAGGCGCTCGGGGGGCGGCGGCCGTACTGGCGGAGTCTGACGGAGGGTATGTGATGACAGCCAGTGTTATTGCCACCGAACCGTCGGCCAATGACGACGTCATGATCTTCAAGACCGACCCGGAAGGTAACGTGCTGTGGTACAAAACCTTCGGCGGAGAAAAAAGCGAGTCAGCCTTCTCATTAATTCCCACTGCCGACGGCGGCTACGCCCTGGCCGGAACCGTCAAGTCGATGGGACCGACCGGTGACGATTTCTATATTGCCAAGGTGGACGCCGACGGTGACCTGAAATGGGATAAGGCCTACGGCGGCGGCATGACCGACATGGTTTTCTCGTTAGCCCCGGCGGCCAATAATGGCCTGGTGGCCGCCGGCCTGTCGCGCTCGTTCGGCGACGGTATCCTGAAAGTGTACATGGGCAAAGTCGACAAAGAAGGTGATCTCCTCTGGGAAAAAGTCTTCCACATGGGCGACAACCAGCATGGCCGGTCGATTGCCCTCTGTCCCGATGGAGGCTACGTCATTGCCGCCGGTGCCCGCAAATCCCGAAGCTCGGTCTGGATGGCTTACGTCCTCAAGACCGATGAAAACGGCAACATCAAGGTCCCGGACATAGTCACCGACACGCTGCAGTAGTTGGCTGCCGAGTCTCTTGCTGTCGTTTGACTTGGTGGAGCGGCACAAGACGGGCGAGCCGTATTCTAATAGTGGACTGCACCAGGCCACGAGAACTGCTTGCGTCCGGCGCACGGTGCCGACACACGAGATCGGACGGTGGTGACCTAAGACCTGGCCGTGTTGACTGCCCAACAAATCACCTTGCCCCGATACACAGACAGCAAGAACCGAATAATCCATCTTGACATCACTGGGCAAGCCCACGGACTAACGTTTTCCCACTATCGTCGGCAACCTCGCTTCTCGCCGGCACCACCAGTACCGACGATCAAGGCCTGCAGATATTCCTCATCAAACTCCGAGACGTCCTGTAACCCGTAACTTATTCATTTGAGGTCACTTGTCGTTTTTCCCCGCGAGTCGAATCAGACCGCCATTTGCCCTCCGCTTAGCGGATTTAATCCTACATTCTCATCCGCGGATTGCGTATCTTCACACAGTGCCGACATGGACTGAATAGTAGCCGCAAACCGTTCGATAATTGTATTAGATAATATGGCAAAACCAAAACTGGTCAAATCAACTTCAGGAATAAGGGGCGTCATCGGCCACGGCCTTGACCCCGTTATGGTCACGGCCTACGGCGCCGCGTTCGGGACTTTTCTGAAAAAGGGAAGGGTTGTCGTAGGTCGCGACAGCCGGCCTTCCGGCGACATGATTACTCGCGCGGTCGTCTCGGGGCTGGTCTCGGTTGGAATCGACGTCATCGACATCGGTATCGTCCCCACGCCAACGGTAGAAATAGCCGTCAAAAAGCTTAAAGCCGCCGGCGGCGTCTGTGTCACCGCCTCGCACAACCCCGCCCAATGGAATGCCCTGAAGTTCTTCAACTCCTTGGGTGAATTCATCACTGCGGCCCAGTACAAAAGACTGGACAGCCTGTTCAACTCCGGCAAATTTGCGTTCCAGCCGGTCAACAGGCTGGGCAAAGTAACCACCCAATCGCATTGGATCGAGGAGCACATCCGGCGCACCCTGGCCGTGAAGACCGTTAATCGGGCGGCAATCAAAAGGCGCAAGTTCAAGGTGGTTGTCGATGCCGTCAATGGCGCCGGTTCGGTGGCCCTGCCGCTGTTGCTGAAGAAGCTGGGCGCGCAAGTGATCGAAATCAATTGCGCCGGCGACGGTAATTTCGTCCGCGGCCCGGAGCCGGTCGCGAAAAACCTCGGGCAACTGGCTCGCGCCGTAAAAAAACACGGGGCCGACCTCGGTCTGGCCTGTGACCCCGACGCCGACCGGCTGGCCCTCGTTGATGAAAAGGGTCGCCCGATAGGTGAGGAGCTGACACTGACAATCGCCGTCAGAGAAGTGCTCAAAAAAACCCGGGGCGCTACTGTCATAAACCTGTCAACCTCGAGTACCACTGCCGACGTCGTCCGTTCGATGGGTTCGCGGTTGTACTATTCGAAGGTGGGCGAGGCCAACGTGGTCGAGGCGATGCGCGCCAGGAAAGCCGTCATCGGCGGCGAAGGTAACGGCGGTGTCATTTATCCGGTTTTTCATGCCGGTCGGGACGCCCTTATTGCCGCCGCCTTGGTTTTATCGGCGCTGGCTGAGGAGAAAACGAGCCTGTCGGGACTTGTGGGAACTCTGCCCAAGTATTATAATATAAAGTCGAAAGAGTTACTTCCCGACGACTTTACCAGCCGACTGAAACGCTTTGAAAAAAAAGCGAACAAACTGCTGGGGAAGACTGTTATTGACAGGCGGGACGGGTTGCGATTTGATTTCAACAAAGGCTGGTTACAGATAAGATCGTCGAATACCGAGCCGATCTTTCGCCTGATAGTGGAAACCAGCGATAAAGCGCTGACGAGCAAGTTACTGAAAGACGTGATGAGTTTCTTCAAGAAGGGGTAGCGTGGGTTTATGTGTGGTATTGTAGGCTATGTCGGCCATAAAAAGGCCCTGCCGGTTCTGATGAGCGGCCTCAAGCGGCTGGAGTATCGGGGCTACGATTCAGCCGGAATCGCTTTGCTGACCGACCACGGCCTGATGGTCGCCAAGTCGGCCGGCAAGATTGCCAGGCTGGAGGCCATGATCGGTGACATCGATTACAATTGTGAGCACGGCATTGCTCACACGCGCTGGGCCACACACGGCGAGCCGACCCAGATTAACGCCCATCCTCACACCGATGCCAGGGGAGAAATCGCCCTCGTCCACAACGGCATCATCGAAAATTTCCGGGCCATTCGCGAGTTCCTTATTCAGCAGGGGTTCACGATAAAGACAGAAACCGACACCGAAATCCTCGTACATCTTATCCGGTTTCATTACCGGGGCAATCTCACCGAGGCCGTGCGCAACGCCCTGGCCCAGGTCGACGGCACCTACGGGATCGCCGTGATTTCCTCCTTGCACCCGGGCGTGATCGTGGCGGCCAGGATGGGTTCCCCCCTGGTCATCGGCCACGGCGATGGCGAGAAATTCGTGGCTTCCGATGTCTCGGCCATGTTGGAGCACACCAATCGCGTGGTCTATCTTGACGACGGCGAAATTGCCACCGTCACGGCGGACGACTACAATATCACCACTATTCAAAATGTCAAAATAACGCCGCAGGTCGAGGAAGTGAGCTGGACCCTTGACCAGATTGAGAAAGGCGGCTATGACCACTTCATGCTCAAGGAAATTCACGAGCAGTCCACCACCCTGCGCAACGCCACCCGGGGACGACTCAACTACGAGGAGGGCATTCCCCGCCTTGACGGTTTGAACCTCCAGTACGAGGAACTGCGTCGAATCCGGCGCATTATCATTACCGCCTGTGGTACCTCGTGGCATGCCGGCCTTATCGGCGAATACATGATCGAGGAACTGGCGCGGGTCCCGGTGGAAGTAGAGTATGCCTCGGAGTTGCGTTACCGTTCACCGATTTTCGATGACCACACCATTCTGCTCGCCATCAGCCAGTCAGGAGAGACAACCGACACCATGGCCGCCATCAGGGAAGCCAAAAAGCGCGGTGCCACCGTGTTGGGGCTGGTCAATGTCGTTGGTTCGTCTATCGCCCGCGAAACCGATGGCGGCGTCTACATTCACGCCGGACCGGAGATCGGCGTGGCCTCGACTAAAGCCTTCTCCTCGCAGGTCATTGTGCTGTCGTTGATTGCTACTCTTTTGGGTCGCATGCGCCAGCTCTCCGTGCAGCAGGGCCAGGAAATTATCCAGGGCATTGAAAATATCCCCGCCCAGGTGGAACAGATCCTGACGATTGAGGAGGAGATCAAAGCCATCGCCGCCCAATATTACAAGGCCAACAACTTCCTCTACCTCGGCCGCGGCATCAACTACCCGGTGGCCCTGGAAGGCGCCCTCAAGCTAAAAGAAATTTCGTATATACATGCCGAGGGATATCCGGCGGCCGAGATGAAACACGGCCCCATCGCCTTGATCGACCAGAACATGCCGGTGGTGGTCATCGCCCTGAAAGACCCCGTCTACGATAAGGTGATGTCAAACATCTCCGAGGTGCGGGCGCGCAATGGCCAGGTTATCGCCATCGCTACCGAAGGTGACACGGAAATAGCTAATCATGTCAACCATGTTATTTATATCCCGTATACCTCTCGTTTGCTCACCCCCCTGCTGTCGATAATTCCTTTGCAACTGCTGGCCTATCATATTGCGGTCATGCGCGGCTGTCATGTCGACCAGCCCCGTAACCTGGCCAAATCGGTCACCGTGGAATAAGACGGCTTCGGGCCTGTTTCTTATGCGACAAATCCGGGGCGGCTTGAAAAAGCCGCCCTTTCTTATTGCTCCACTTTGGGCAGATCGCGTTCGAGGGCTTTGTCCTGCCGGAAGCCCAGGACATAGTCGGCCTGCATGAGCGTATGAATCTCGCGCGTACCCTCATAAATCGAGGCTCCCTTGGCGTTGCGGTAAAAGCGCTCGACCGGGTATTCGTCCGAGAAACCGTAAGCCCCGAAAACCTGCACGGCGTTGGCGGCGGCGGCCTCGGCCTCGCGGCAGGCCACCCACTTGGCCAGCGAAGTCTCCCGTGTGGACCTCAGGCTCTGGTTTTTCAGCCACCCGGCATGCATCCACAGGTACGACGAGTAACGGTAACCGGCTTCCATGTTGGCGATCATCTGCTTGACCAGTTGATGCTCCTTGATGTACTTCTCGAAAGTCTTCCGCTCCCCCGAGTAGGTCACGCAGGCGTCGCGGCAGGCGCGTATCAGGCCGCAGGACCCGGCGGCGACGGTATAGCGCCCCTGGTCCAGGCAAAACATGGCAATCTTGAATCCCGCTCCCTCTTTGTAAACCAGGTTCTCTCTCGGAACCCTGACATCCTGGAAGGCAATGTAGCCGGTGTTGCCGGCGCGTACGCCCAGCTTGCCGTGGATGGTGCCGGTACTGACGCCGTCAAAGGCTCGTTCCACTATGAAGGCGGATATCCCCGTGTGGTCGCGCTTTTTCTTCTTGTCGAGGTCTGTCCAGGCAAAAACCAGAAAGTAATCGGCGACATCAGCCAGCGATATCCACATTTTCTCGCCGTTGAGAATGTAACCGCCTCCGTCCTTAGCGGCCGTGCACTGTATGCCCACGGCATCGGAGCCGGCCGCCGGCTCGGTAAGACCGAATGTGGCTGTCTTTTCACCCCGCGCCGCCGGAACCAGGTACTTCTGTTTCTGCTCTTCGCTGGCCCAGGTCAGAATCGGCAGGCTGAACAGGCCGATGTGAACCGATAGAATGACACGTGCCGAGGTATCGCCGTATTCGAGTTCTTCGCAGGCCAGGCCCAGGGAGATGTAATCCATCCCAAGCCCCCCGTATTCCTCGGGGATGCAAAAGCCGAGGAGATTGGCCCGGGCCAGGGCCGGCAAGAGGTCGGGGTTGAGCTTCCCAGCCCGGTCAAACTCGGCGATACCGGGTATGATTGCTTTTTGGGCGAGTTGGCGGGCCATATCCCGAACCGCCAACTGGTTGTCCGTAAAGGAAAAATCTATCATGGTGTATAATACTCCCATTAATAATAGTGGTCGGATTTGTGCCCCAAGTATACGGCCAAACCCTGCCCTGTGTCAAACCCCGGAAGGCTGTTTGGGAACGGCTGGCAATGAGCAAGGGCTGTTTCTATGCCGCTTGCCCCGCATCTGGTTTTTGCGTATATTGCCACTTTCCGGAGAGGCAGGACATAGCTCTTGAGTGACTCGACACGCATAAAAGCGGACATAATTCCCTATACAGCCGAGTTCTCGGCCGTCGTTCGCGCCTGGATCGACTCGGAGGAAACATATTTCTTTGTCTGCCGGGGCAAGGATTTCCCTCCCCCCGATGACATCGTGGATAGCTGGCAGCGCCGTGAAGTCGTCTCGCACCTTCTCTTTTCGGAGAACAAACCGGTTGCCTACGGCGAATTATGGCACCGGCCGCTTGAGCGAGCTATCGAAATCGCGCACCTGATAGTCGATCCGTATAAGCGCAGCCGTGGTTTCGGCACCAAGATGGTCGAACTGCTTTACCAGCGAGCCGCCACCCGGTCCGGCGTTACCAAGATCATGGCCAATCTCTATAACGATAGTGCCGTCGCCCTCGGCTGTTACCTTAAAGCCGGGTTTGAACTTATCGGCACGGCGGACTATACCATGGGCCTGAGACTGATCCGGCTGGTGAGAAAATGATGTCAATTATTTTCAATAGAGGAGTAAACGATGATTAAGAAAGTAGGTATTGTCGGATTCGGGCAGATGGGTTCCGGCATCGGGCAGGTGGCCGCTGCGGCTGGCTATGAAGTTGTCGCGTGCGACGTTTCCGAAAAAGATTATGAAAGAGGCCTGGGCTATATCACGCGCTCGCTCGACAAGGCCATCGAGCGCGGGAAAGCGGACGAGGCCGCCAAGAAAAAGGTCCTCTCCAACATCAAAGGCGTGACCAAACTGGAAGAACTGGCCGACTGCGATCTGGTGTGTGAAGCCGTCGTCGAGAACATGGACGTTAAAAAAGAAGTCTTCAAAAAACTCGACTCTCTGTGCAAACCGGAGACGATCCTGGCTTCCAATACTTCCTCGCTGGCTATCGGCGACATGGCGGCCGTGACCGCCCGCCGTGACAAGTTTGTCGGCCTGCACTTCTTCAACCCGGTGCAGATTATGAAACTGGTCGAAGTCGTGAGAACCCTTGATACATCTGATGATACTTTCGTCGCGGCCCGAGAATTCGCTGAATCGGTCGGCAAAACGTGCGTGACGGCCAAGGACTCTCCCGGTTTCGTGGTCAATGTCCTTCTGATACCTTACCTGCTTGACGCCATCCGGCAGTTGGAGCGGGGCCTGGCAACCAGGGAAGACATCGACAACGGCATGATGCTGGGCTGCGGACATCCCATGGGACCGCTCGCGCTGACCGATTTCATTGGCCTGGATACCACTATGTTTATCGCCGACATCATGTTCGACGAATTCAAAGACGGCCACTACGCCGCGCCGCCCCTTCTGCGCCGCATGGTGAACGCCGGTTATATCGGCAAAAAGGCCGGTCGCGGATTTTATGATTATGCCAAGAAGAAGTAGCAGACGCCAATACCAATAGTGAGAAAGTTGGTGCAAAGATAAAGGGACTCGCCATGACGGAATACAAGAATATCCTGGTGGAAAAAAAAGACTCCGTTCTGATTGTCACGATCAACCGCGAACGGGCCCTCAACGCTCTCAACAAGGAGACGGTGGGTGAGCTTCAGCAGGTTTTCAGCTACTACTGGACCGCGAAGGACATCAACTGTGTCATTATTACGGGCAGCGGCGACAAGGCTTTTGTGGCCGGTGCCGACATTCCCGAGCTGGGCGATCTCGATGTCAGAAGCGGGACCGACCTGTCGGCCAATGGCCTTTACTTGATGAAGACCATTCAGAACTTCCCCCGCCCGGTCATCGCCGCCATCAACGGCTTTGCCCTGGGCGGTGGATGTGAACTGGCTATGGCTTGCGATATTCGCCTGGCATCCGAGAAGGCCCGCCTGGGCCAGCCCGAGGTCAATCTCGGCATCATCCCCGGCTACGGCGGTACGCAAAGATTGTCGCGCCTGGTGGGGCGCGGCAAAGCCTTGCAGCTTATCCTCACCGGCGACATGATTGACGCCCGCGAGGCTTTTCGCGTCGGCCTGGTGGATGAAGTGTACCCCCATGAAGAGCTGATGACCAAAGCCCTGGAGATGGCCGGCAAGATTGCCTCCAAGGCGCCCCTCGCTGTCTCAATGGCGAAGGAGTGCATCAATCGCGGGCTCGATGTTTCGCTCGCCCATGGCTGCGACCTGGAAAAAGCCAACTTCGGCCAGGTCTGCGGCACCGGCGATAAAAACGAAGGAATCGAAGCCTTCATGGAAAAGCGGCAGCCGAAATTTACTGGCCACTGATCCCGGCTGGCGGAGAGCGTCGAATCGCCCTGCCATAGAGGAGCGGTTATGAAAAGTACTGAAATCAAGCAGAACCGTTTGTATGACGAGTTCGCGCATCTCTGGACGCTTGTCAGCAATCCGGCGGACTACGCCGAGGAGGCGGCCAATTGCCGGCGCGTGTTGCGCGACAAACTGGGTGAGGGCCGCCACGAAATCCTCGAATTGGGTGTCGGCGGTGGCAACAACCTCTCGCACTTAACGGCAGACTTTAAAGCTACCGCCGTTGACATCTCCGAAAAGATGCTCGCCAATTCCCGCAAGCTCAATCCCGAAGTCGAACACTTCGTCGGTGACATGCGGACCGTCCGTCTGGGGCGTACGTTCAAGGCTGTGCTCATCCAGGACGCCATCAACTACATGCAGACCGAAGATGACCTCCGGGCGGCCTTCGCGACTGCCCGGGAGCACCTCCGGCCGGGCGGTGTGCTGGTAACCTCACCCGATTACTTCCTCGAGACATTTGAGGATGGTGTGGTACGGCACCGTAAACAGTCCGAGGAAAAAATCGAACTGACTTACATCGAATATGACTATGACCTCGATCTGGCCGACTCGAAGTTCGAAGCTATCGCGTTCTACCTGATTCGGGAGAAAGGTCAACTTCGAGTCGAGCTGGACCGACATGTTCTCGGCCTCTTTGCCCTGAAGACTTGGCTGGAACTGATGGAGGAGGCCGGCTTTGTGGTCGAGAAATATGACTGCGACGTTAGTGATGTCCGCCGCCAGTCGTTCTTGCTGGTGGGAGTCAAAAAGTAACCGGAGGCGATTATAAGCGCAGTCCCTGAAAAGCGTATGGAATATCAGATTCGTCCGTTAGACCGGGGCGACAGGGAGTGGGTGCTTGGCGTGATCCGTCACTGGGGTGCGGATTTCGTAGTGACGAGGGGGCGAAGAGTATATCCGCAGGACCTCGATGGTTTCGTAGCTGTCGACAGTGCCGGTCAGCGCCGGGGGCTGCTGACCTGTGAGATCGTGGGCGACCAGTGTGAAATCGTCACCCTGGACGCTTTTGAGA
>JAOUEU010000336.1 GCA_029858555.1 Candidatus Zixiibacteriota bacterium | reverse complement strand
AGCGGCACGGACTTCGTGGGCGCTTATGTTCTGGACAACCCGACCTGGGTGTACCCGGCCGGCTCGTTCAGACCGCCCGAGCTTTACAGGAACATGAACACGCAGCACACCAGTGATCAGTATGTCTGCTTCACGGACTCGATCACCGACCTGCACATGGTGATGACGTTCATGAACGGTGTTGAGCTGAGTGGTAAGGGTTGCTGCATCGGCATACGTGGTAATGCCAATGGAGACGACCTCGACAAAGCTAATATTTCCGATGTCACTTTCCTCTTGGCCTATCTCTTTGGCATTCCGACCGGACCGGCTCCGGTTTGTACCGAAGAGGCCAATGCCAACGGAGACGAACTGGAGAAGGTGAACGTATCGGATGTTACGTACATGCTGACGTGGCTGTTCGGAATTCCGAGCGGTCCGGCACCCAAAGCCTGTCCGTAATTGTCACAGAGCCGGTATCCGAAAAGACTTACTTCATCTTGAGTGAATTAAGTCGGGACTGTTTACAGAAACTCTCGAAAGGAGCGAAGAATGACGAGGAGACTTACAGTTCTGTTAATCCTCTCCTTAACGCTGGTCGCCTTCATGGCGATGACGGCCTTCGCCGCCAAAGCACCTGTCAGTAAGCGCGTGATCAATCCTCGCGTTTACAATGTGATGGATTATGTCCTGCCCTATCCCGACGAGACACCTCTGGCGTCATCCGGATTGGATGTATCAAAAGGTTCTCTCGGCAGAGCAGCGGCAAGTAATTCCGCCGCAACTCCCTCGCCAGGTGTTATCATCGGCGATACCTGGTATGACTATCAACGCAACGGCAGTATGCGCCGTATGATTGATATTGGTGAGGACGACGAGGTCGGCGTTCATATGTCCTGGATGCGCCTGCCGGAGAACGATGCCGGTACCCGCGTGATGCAATACGACTTTTACAACGCCACGGCCGGCGTGCTGGGCAGCTCCGTCCCGGTCAACCTGACCTGGGCGGGTTACGGCGGTGTTCTGGCGACGGGCGACAACCGCGCCATGGTCGGCAGCCACGAGAGGCCGGTGGCCACTTTTGCCCCGCAGTTTTACTGGGACACCGATGAGTTCGCCCAGTTCTTCGGTTTCTTCCTCACCCGTGTGCCGGACTCGGTCGCGGGTTGGGGCGGTCATACCGGTCAGGAAGCTTCATGGCCTGCTTTCCGTTATCAGGAGACGACTCCCGATACGGTTCTGCACGTTATCGCTCAGATTTCGGAGCCTAATGCCGGTGATCCTCAGGCTCTCTATTACTTCCGCCTCGTAGGTACTGACGGCAGTGGCGAGTGGGACTACCCGCCGTACTGCATCGACACTGTTTATCTCCTGTCGCAGGATATCGCCTGTTCCAATGTCACCGGCAAGGTGGCCATGGTCTGGACAGGCAACCTGACCGGTTCGGCGACGTGCGATACCAACTCGGGCACGCAGCCGTTTGTCCAGTTGGATAACGATATTTACTATCAGATCTCAGATGACCAGGGTATCACCTGGAACAACCGCGTCAACGTGACCTGCAACGTTGATGGTGAGGCCGGTTACCGCCCGTACGTGGACCTTTCGGCCCTGATCACGAGCGACGAGAACCTGCATATTGCCTGGTCGGGTCGAGTCTGGCCGTCTGACGCCAACACGGGTGGTCAGATCGGTTTTGACTGCCGTATTTTCCACTGGTCGGAAGATCTGCCCTACATTCGGACGGTGCATAATGCCGAGTGGGATCAGACGACCTGTAACGGCGGCGTCTGGCAGATGAACGTATCGAAGATGACGGTTTCGGAGTGCCAGGGCCGGCTGTACGTTTTGTGGGTGCAGTTCAATGACATTCCGCACGGTATCGAAGACGACTGCGCCACTCGTGGCCTTGACGGTTCGGACGTAGTTGGTTCGGCCAACGGTGACCTCTGGATCGCGGTGTCGGCCGACAGCGGTCTGACCTGGGATGCGGCCCGTAACCTGACCAAGTCCTACAGTTCGGGTTGTGACTCGGCCGCCGGTATTGGCGGTCCGTGCGAGTCCGACCACTGGCCGTCGATGGTACGTTATGGCCGACAGAACCTTGAAGGCGAGAAGTGGCAGGGTGCTCAGGTGGTTGACCCGTCGGCGGGCACGGTGGTGCCTTACAGCGGGAATTACTACCTTGATATCCAGTGGATCAATGACCCCGATGCGGGTGGTATTGTACAGGACGAAGGCACCTGGCAGCTGGCGGATGTTCACTGGATCCGCGTCCCCTGCATGGAGCCGATACCGGCGCCGTTGTTCAACATATCGCCGAACGTGATCGCGTACCCGGCCTGGGGTAAGTTTGGCACGCAGGTTGACACGCCGGTGGTGATAGAGAACTCGGGTAACGTGGCGTTGGCCTACACGACCGCGGTTACGGTCACCAAGGGTCCGTCGACCTGGCTGGGTCACACCTTTGGAACGGGCGGGACGGTCCCGTCCGGTCTTGGCAACGTTGTCAACGGGTACTTTAACCTCAACAAGGGCGGCGTGGTCGACGACGACGGCAGCGGCAATGTTCAGCTTGTGCAGGGTCGCATCACCTTTTCGTCGAACGCCCCGTCGAGCCCCGATGTTATCAACTTCAGTTTCTATGTCGGTGACACGATCTACACGCCTGTCTGGGATACCATTTCGAGCGGCTGCTTCGCTCTGACGGTATCTTCGAACGGTAACACCGGTAACCAGGGTCGTGGTCAGGTGAATCTGGACTACTGGTCAATCGACTGTGACACGGTCGGCACCATTCCAGGTAACACCAGTGTCTATCTTTATGATGGTTCGCCGGTTGTCGCGCGGATTGACGGAATCGACACTCTGGCCAACTTCACCATCTTCACTGATGGTTTCCTGAGCGAGAGCGGCATGCGTGCCGTGGGCGCTCATACGCCGGTGACGGACATGGGCACGTACAACGAGTTCTACTCGGGTGTCTTCACGACGAACGACACCAGCATAGCCTTTGAGAAGACGTTGTATGCGCCGAAGGCTTCCGATGCCTGCTTCATGATTCAGAAGCTGAAAGTATACTCATACGATGGT
>JAOUEU010000335.1 GCA_029858555.1 Candidatus Zixiibacteriota bacterium | reverse complement strand
TCTGGATGCTGTCATTGCTGTGCGTAAAACCCAGGGACAAGCCGCTTATGGTTTCCGAGTTTGTGATGTAGACGGGGATGGCTACGGAGTCGTCTCCGGGATAGACATCGTACGGCGGTGAGCCGATTCTAACGGAGTTTCCGGGCACAAACGCGGAGCAGTCGATGGTGCTTTCACAGTTGCCAAGCGGGTCAGAAAACCATATGTAGCGGAATATTCTTACGGCGTCGGCGATGTTGACACTCATGCAGCCATCGGCATTGCCCGCCTGAAAAGGACTCGGCTCGGGGCCGCCGCCAAACACATAGCTGGAGATATAAGTGACATCGGGAATCGACACCACCTCATCTCCGTTTGCATCCCCACATGTGTACTGCGCGCGGACTGATTCCCCGGGAAGTGTGAGCGCGCACAGCATCAGGCAAAACGTCGCCAACGATCTGAACATGGAAATACCTCCTCCGATTACCTGCAGGCGGGACTGTGCGGAAAGCCAACACCTGCCGAGATACGTGCGCCGGTATATTCCTGCATAGTCCCCTACCGTCCGATGTTTGGCTAAGATGGCGCGCGTACGTAAGGTGTGCTAAAACCTAGAACTAATATACAAAAAAGAGCTTTTTTGTAAAGATAAAATGGTCAACAAGCGACAGATTTGTATCTGTTCCTCCGGCAAAACATTAGACGGGCCCGGACGAAAGTGAGCCGCTATCGATTGCCTAAAAGGAGTTGCTGTCCGGTAGTGCAAGGCATGCCATATCAGTAAGTCTTTGAGAAGTATCTTATTACCGCGTGGGACGTGGGCCTCAGACCTGGGAGGGGGGCTTGACCTGACCGCTTGGATCGTCACTTTCAGGGGGATTGAGAACGTCGTCAGGGATCTTTAATTTTGGCGTGAAGACACCCAGGTAGCGCTGGTACCACTTCCAGTTTTTCTTCTCTTTTTTGAGAAATTTCTTGATACGTTTCTGGCGGCTCAGGGCGACAGCGTCGTGTTTCTCTATCTTCAGAAGCAGGATTTCGATTGACTCTCTTTTTTCCAGAGCGCTGCGGAAGGTGTCGTAGTCCTTGAAATTGAAAATCGTCTGGACGACAGGTTCGAAAAAGACCATGACCTGGGAGCCGATGAAATTAAGTGGCTTGACTGATTCCAGAAACAGAATGGCCGGCACGGCCATGCCTTTTTCGACCGTCTTGCGGGCCAGTTTGTCGAGCACGGCATTCTCCTGTTCGGGCAGGATATTGTTGTCCGGGTCGGGCAGGTCGACATTTCCCTTGAAAAAGCTCATGGTGTGTTTCCCTCTCTGTCATCGCCGCCGGCTGGTAGTCGGTCTGTCGCTCGCTCCTGGTGTTCCCTTATCCGGTCCTTTACCGTACTGGTGACTTCTTCCTTGTTGTTGCCGAACAGGAGATAGATGCCGCGGAAGTTTTCCAACCGGGAGGGTTCTGCAAATGGCGAGAGGAGGATACCATTCTTATCAGGATAGCAGCTTCGGTACATCGACCAGGGTTTATTGACTGTCTGGGTAAGGCTCTTGATGGTGATGCTCCGGTCGGTCAACCGGTACCTGGTGGGGAGATAAAACCGGGCGAGGGAGGCAAACAGGACGACCAGGGCGAGCACCGAGAAGGCTTTCGATTCCATGGCCAGATAGACCAGCATGCTGATAACGAGGATGAAAATAGTCACCAGGACGGTGATCAGCGGTCTTTTCAACATGGGGTGGGTGGTCCAGCTCAGAAGGGTTTCTTCGGATTCTATCGGAGGCAGCGAGTCGGCGGACGATTTTTCCTCCCGTGGGATCATTTCATTTTTCCTCGGGCCGGCGGTAGCGCTCATTCTTCACGGTTTCCAGCATATTCAGAAGCTCGCGGGGCTCAAATACTTTCTTATCGATGAGGACTCTGACCAGGGCTTCCTGGGCCAGATTGTTGGATAAGGCGAGTTCCTCGTAGCTGACATCGCGCACCTGGCCATCCACTATCATTTTAATGGCAACTTTCTTGTCGGTCATTTAATTGACTCCAATCATCAGAGGGAAGGGTACCTTTCTCTGAATATAACCAATTGAACTGAAAAGGCAAAGCCGGCCGCCCAAAGTTTAGTCGCCGGGCGCTTTCTCTAAAATCGAGGTAGTGTCGGCGTTTTTCCACAGCACCGGCTGCCCGTCTTCAATAAGATACAGCGGCATCACGACATTTTCGCGGTGGGAGCCGAAGCTGATGGTTCCGGAAGCCCCCTCGTGCCGGGTGATTTTGGTCAGTTTTTCGACAAAACTCTCCCGGGTGACACCGCCGTCGGCGACGGCCGCGGCGGCGAGTTTGACAGCATCGAATCCCAGATTGGCCAGGCGCTGCGGCGGGTGTCCGTAACGAGCATCGTAGGCCGCCGCAAACGTCAGGTAGTCATCACCGGTTGCGCCCGCGAGAAAGGGGGAGGGGAAAACGGCTCGCTGGGTAATGTCGTCGCCAAGACTATAGACGTCTCTGTCGCCCCAACCGTCCGTGCCCAGGAAAAAAGCGGAAAGGTTGTAGAAGTTTATCTGGGGAAGCACCAGCTTCAACTGGGCAGGGCTGCCCGGCAGGAAAAGACAGTCCACATGGGCGGGCACAACGTCGAAATCAAGGGTGTCCCCGTCTTGGTTGATAAAGTAGACGGAATCGGGTTCTTCGCCCAGGATTATCGCCTTTACATCGCGAATATAAGGTCCGAAGTCTTTATCACGGGGGCGATAATACTCGATGGCGATCAGTTCACCGCCGAGCTGGCGAAAGCGCTCGGAAAAGGCGCGAGCCATACGCAGGTGCTCGCTCCTGGTCGAGGTTATGATGGCGGCCGAATCGAAGTTCATCCGGTTGCGCGCGTATTCCGCCATCAACACGCCCTCCAGTTCGATGTTGGGCGAAAGCTGGAAGGACGTCGAGGAGAGGGCCGTAAGCCCCGCCTGAGTGGCCGCCGGGATTATCAGGGGGAGATTGCCGCAGGTCAGGGCGGCCGAACTCACCGCGGCCTCCTCGCTTGTCAGCGGCCCGATAGCGGCATGCGTGCGGGAATGCACCAGTTCGCCGATAATACGCGC
>JAOUEU010000334.1 GCA_029858555.1 Candidatus Zixiibacteriota bacterium | reverse complement strand
CTTGCGCGCCGGCCCCCTGGAAAGCCCCATATCTGCGGAGCATGTCATACTCCTGCTTCTTCTTGGGGTCGGAAAGAGTTTCGTAGGCCTCAGAAAGCTCCTTGAACCTCGCCTCGGCCTGTTTGTCGCCCTTGTTGCGGTCGGGATGATATTTCTTGGCCAGTGTACGAAACGATTTCTTGATTTCGTCAGGAGAAGCGGTTTCGCTCACCCCCAGCGTCTCATAATAGGTCTTGGCCACTAAATATCACCTCCATTCAGAATATTATACTCCGCTGTTGCCGGTTCAAGCTATAATTACCCCTCAGGGGCCGCCGTAATCGACGAGCCCCGGAGGGTCACCACAACCTCACTTACTTGACTTCTTCAAATTCAGCATCCACGGCATCCCCTTTGGAGCCACCAGACGTCTCAGAATCTGACGAGCCCGATGAATCAGGTTTTGTCTGCTGCCGCTGCGAAGCCTGCTGATAAATCTCGGCGGAAGCCTGCTGCCAGAGCTGGTTGAGAGCCTCGGTCGATGCCTTCATTTCCTCGAAGTTATCGCCCTTGAGAGCCTCTTTGACACGGTTGATACCGGCCTCTATCCCGGCCTTCGAGTCGGCCCTGAGTTTGTCACCGAATTCGGCAAGCTGCTTCTCGGCCTGGAAGACCGACACGTCGGCCGTGTTGCGCGTTTCCACTTTTTGCCTCTTGTCGCGGTCCTCAGCCTCATGCGACTTGGCATCGCTGACCATTTTCTCGATATCCCGCTCGGTCAGACCGGAGGAAGCTTCAATCCTGATATTCTGCGACTTGCCGGTCGCCATGTCTTTCGCGGCTACATTCAGAATGCCGTTGGCGTCGATGTCAAAAGCCACCTCAATCTGAGGCATACCGCGCGGCGCCGGCGGAATACCGTCGAGGACGAACCGGCCGATGGTCTTGTTGTCCATGGCCATCTCGCGCTCGCCCTGCAGGACGTGAATATCCACCTGCGGCTGGTTGTCGGACGCCGTCGAGAATATCTGCGATTTCTTTACCGGGATGGTCGTGTTCCGCTCGATCAGCTTAGTGGTCACACCGCCCAGCGTCTCGATACCCAGCGACAGCGGTGTCACATCCAGAAGCAGAACGTCCTTGACATCACCGACCAGCACCCCGCCCTGAATGGCGGCGCCCACCGCCACCACTTCGTCCGGATTGACCGAACGGTTCGGCTGGCGTCCGAAGAAGTTCGAGACCAGCTCGACAACCTTCGGCATGCGCGTCATACCGCCCACGAGAATAACGTCGTCAATCTGGTTGGCCTTTAGCCTGGCGTCATCCAGAGCCGCCTGCACCGGTTTCATCGACCTTTGCAGCAGGTCGTCCACCAGCTGCTCATATCTGGCCCGGGTAAGGGTCACATTGAGGTGCTTGGGACCGCTGGCGTCCGCCGTGACAAACGGCAGGTTAATGCTGGTCTGCAGCGTTGAGCTGAGTTCTATCTTGGCCTTCTCGGCGGCTTCCTTCAGCCGCTGCAGAGCCATCGGGTCGGCCGAAAGATCGATACCGTCCGATTTCCTGAACTCGCTGACCAGCCAGTCGATTATGCGCTTGTCAAAGTCGTCACCGCCCAGGTGCGTGTCGCCGTTGGTCGAGAGTACCTCGAAAACACCGTCGGACAGCTCCAATATGGAAATATCGAAAGTGCCGCCGCCGAGGTCGTATACGGCGATCTTGCCGGCCTTTCTCCTGTCCATGCCGTACGCCAGCGAAGCTGCCGTCGGCTCGTTGATGATCCGTTTGACTTCCAGACCGGCAATCTTGCCGGCATCCTTGGTAGCCTGGCGCTGCCGGTCGTTGAAATAGGCCGGTACCGTGATGACGGCTTCCCTGACCTCGTATCCGAGGTAGTCTTCGGCGGTCTTTTTCATCTTGGCCAGGATCATGGCCGAAATCTGCTGGGGAGCGTAGTCCTTTCCGCTCATCTGGACTACCGGCTCGCCCGAGCTGTTGGCCTTCACTTTGTAAGGGAAATTCTTTATCTCCTGGGCGACCTCGTCGAACTTGCGGCCCATCAACCGCTTTATCGAAAAGACCGTATTCAGGGGGTTGGTCACCGCCTGTCGCTTGGCCACCGTTCCCACCAGGCGTTCGCTATTCCGGTCTATCGAGACAACTGAAGGGGTCGTGCGACCGCCTTCGGAATTGGCAATTACCACCGGGTCCTTGCCTTCGATGACGGCTACCACGCTGTTGGTCGTACCCAAATCTATACCTATAATCTTGCTCATGTTCTTTCCTCGCTTTCAAGCTTTTTACAGAAAGAGCCGGCCTGACCCGGCCGGCTCCTCTGTCAGCTATTAGCAGTTTCTACTGGTCGAGCCTGTTCGTATCTTACGATACCTTGACATCGATCTCTTTCGGTTTGACTTCCTCGACCTTCGGCAGCTTGATCTCGAGCATCCCGTTTTTGTAATCAGCTTCGATCTTCTCTTCGCTGACGTACTCCGGAAGCGTGAAGGTGCGGCTGAAGGAACCGGTACGGATCTCGCTGCGGATGTAGCCATTTTCCTTCTCCTGGTGCTCGAACTTGCGCTCACCGGAGACCGTCAGGCTGTGGTCTTTCACCACTACTTTGATCTCTTTCTTTTCCATGCCCGGCAGCTCGAAGACTATCGAGACATCATCTTTGTTATCCCGGATGTTTACCCGAGGCACGAAGCTGTCATGGTCATTGACCTCAAAGGTCGGCATGCTGAAAAAGCTGTTGAACCACTGGTCAACGGCGCGGTTCGTCCGGTTGGGTTTCAAAATCAGGTTCGTCATTTTACTCACTCCTTTTTTATTTTTGACTTTCGTTTTATCAAATGTCTGACGAGAATAACATCAAACAACGTGCCAAAGAACCTAACCCATTGACAGACCATAAAATAGCAACGCGAATGCATTGCCTGCGGAATTGCTAATGCCATTGTGGCGTATCGTCGCGCCATAACGGCAGACCAATGCTGCCAATATGTCGATAAGCCTGCCAAAAAGGCAAGTGAGGCTATTTGACCCGGGAAAGTATGTTGCTGATCTCTTTACTCAGAGGTGAGTTTTTGAAAAAAATCTTTTGA
>JAOUEU010000333.1 GCA_029858555.1 Candidatus Zixiibacteriota bacterium | reverse complement strand
CCATTAAGCAAAATTCGGCTGCCAGGTACTTGCGAGGTCATATCTATGCCCGGGATGCTGACACCCGGCGGATAGAGCTTAATGGAATGCGATTCTGCCGAAGCTACAACTTCGAACGCGGGTCCGCACGGTTCCGGTGGCACACACGGGTCAGGAGGATGGACCCTGATGATGTTTTTGTCTGGCTCGGCTACCATCTCAAGGGCCGGTTCACAGGGATCCGGAGGCACGCAATCGTTCGGCGAAGGGACTTGCAGGATGCCCGGCGCGGTCCTTATGTCTCCCACCACTCGTCTGCTGACAGCGGCTCCCGGCGACGATGTCAGGAGCGTTCTGGGGTCAATCTCCTCGTCGCCGTCGACACTAATGCCTAGGTACCTATCTTCACCATTAAAGACCGAATCAGACAGGGCTGTGTGCGACCCGAGAATGACGCTGAACAGACCATCAATGACCGATACTGACGGATGTTCCTCGGCCCATTTGGAGACCCCTCCAGCGGTGTAGATGGTAAAGGTGATTGCCGGACTCCCGGTGACTGGCTCTTCAATGGCGTCCGTCAGCATCCCTTGATAACTGATGAGCAGAGTGTCCTGGGCAAATGCAAATTGACCCGGACTGACCGCCAGCATCAATGCGGCGGACAGGATTGACATCTTGATAGTTGATTTGAGAGTATTCATGACGGCCTCCGAGAGAGGGTGGACGTGTATCTGTCTCATGTGGGTGCAAGTCCAAAGCTGTGTAAACCTACTCCAATATAACTATATCGGCCCACTTAACAAGGGACTACAGACTTCCGCTTGGGACCGTCCCGTGACCGCGTCTATCCTTCGTTGAAAGACAAAAGGCGCCATGACTCCCTTGCAGTTAGGGGAATGCGAGGGTAGACACTAGGGACTTTTTGTCTCTTGCGTTTTCTGTTTAGCTTAGATAACTTATTGTTGCATCACTGATTGCCGGAGTGGTGGAATTGGTAGACACCAGGGACTTAAAATCCCTTGCTCCAAAAGGGGCGTGCCGGTTCGAGTCCGGCCTCCGGCACCATCATTATCCCGCCCCGATTCCAAATCCATAAGCCCCTCAAAGCCAAATGTGACAACGTGAGGTCTGCCGGCGGCAATACCGGCCATAAAAACTCGGCCCCTCCGGCACTGGCCAGAGGGGCTGGTTGAAAATTTATAAAAAGTATGTTGGTGTAGTCCGCCTTGCCTGTCACATCACGTGGCGGGAACGACTTCTTCGCGTTTCCCATCGGCGGAACTTACACTCATATTATCGTCATAATTATCAATTTTGTCAAGCATAAAATGCGATGGCAGCCCTCACCAGCTTTTGATCCTCTTGTGCAATAACAACTTCCGCATAACCCCCGGCCGCCCGGCCGATGCGCCTCAGGCGCTATATGAATCCTCCTGCCTGACAGACTCGTCGTCGATACTGCTCATATCCGAGCCCAAAAACCAGTCCACCCACTTGCCGACATCGTTGCGCCTGACCTCCGCCCGCAGAACTCTCATGCGTCTCTGCCGCTGGTCGGCATCCATGATAAAAGCGCTGTAAATCGCATCGGCCGTGCCCTCAAGATCGTACGGGTTGACCATCAGCGCTGCCTTGTCCATTTGCGCCGCGGCTCCCGCGAACTCGGAAAGTATCAGAACGCCGTTGTTGTCGATGGAACTGGCGCAGTATTCCTTGGCCACCAGGTTCATGCCGTCCCGTAGCGGCGTTATCAGCGCGATTTCACAGGCCCGGTAATGTCCCAGAAGCTGCACTCGGTCAAGGTAGCGGAACATATAATGAATGGGAGTCCAGCCGTGCTTTGAAAAGCGGCCATTGATGCGGCCCGCGAGCTGGTCGAGTTCATCCTTGAGGTCCTTGTAGCCCGGCACGTCCATGCGGCTGGGGACGACAATCTGAAGCAGCGAGATTTTCTCGTGGACCTCCGGGTACTTCTCCAGCATCCTCTCAAAAGCCCGAAAGCGCTCCGGCATGCCCTTGGTGTAATCCAGCCGGTCGAGCCCCAGCACGAGAGTGCGCTCGCCGTGCTGTTCGTGAAGATACCAGGCGGCGTCGGCCACCTCCCGGGAGTGGGCCATGTCGTTGAATTCATCAAAGTCTATGCTGATGGGGTAATGACCGATTTCGACATTCCGGCCGTCACGCCTGATGGTTGACAGGCGCTTGTGAACCCGGATGACCGCGTCCGCGACCAGCGACTTCACGCATTGCAGGAAGTTACGACGGTCTCGGAGTGTCTGGAATCCGAGGTGGTCGTAGTCCAGCATGGCGCCGATGATCTCGTTTTTCCACGGAAGACGCCGGAAAAGATCGGGAGCGGGGAAGGGTATATGCAGGAAGAAATTCAACTGGCGGCGGCCGAGATGCTCCCGCAGGAAATGGCCCACCAGGAGCAGTTGGTAGTCGTGTATCCAGACGAAACTGTTGGGCTGCACGACCTGCGATACCTTTTCGGCAAATTTCCGGTTAGCGGCGATATAACTGTCCCAGTGGTCGCCGTCGAATTTACAATGGCCGAGAAGATCATGAAAGAGAGGCCAGATGGTCTCGTTGGCGAAACCACGATAGTATTGCTCCACCTCGTCGTCCGTGAGCCGAACCGGGAGAAGTTCGTAATCCAGGTTTGAATTGTAATTCTTGAAAAGGGGCACCACCGGCACTTTTTCGCCGCAACCGGGCCAGCCCACCCACAAACCGTGGTTGACTTTCATCAGCGGCTCCAGGGCGGTAACAAGCCCCCCCGTACCATGATGGAGCTGCCAGTTTCCCTCCTTCTGACTGACCACAATCGGCAACCTATTGGATACAATTAGTAACCTTTTGCCTGACAATAACATAATATTCCCTGTGCGAAAGTTCGAGAGCCGATCTTGTAGTCCGGCGTGATACCGATCACATTCTACCGTATCCCGGACGCCAATTCAAGCTTTATTTTTTTGAAAAGGGAAGGACACAGGCAGGCACGGACATAAGCGGCGCCAATGTCCTTTATACCCACCTCCGGATGAAATCGAGCAGTTCTCCGGGGGGCTCAATTCGCATGTCGGCCACGGTTTTCCGGCTTTGTC
>JAOUEU010000332.1 GCA_029858555.1 Candidatus Zixiibacteriota bacterium | reverse complement strand
TGTCGCCCATGACGGCAGTGAAGAATACAGTCATACCAGCGAAGGCCTGGTGGTGATTCTGGCTGATTCCCTGATCGGTGGCAACGTCGCCAGCTATCTCACCGAGGCCATTGAGCTTGCCGTCGAGGCGGTTACGTTCGTGCCCCTTGACGAGATCATTATACCGGTAGAGTATTCGGGCGATTTGAGTCTGAAATACGATTCGTTCTCGACAGTCGGTTGTCGAACAGAACTGTTCGAGACACAAGAAATAGTCGACTCTTCCGCAGCCGGCAAGCAGTTAACCATCAGGTTGGCCGGCTCCTCGGCGATGGCGGCCGGCCGTGGCCCTGTTCTCAAGCTGTACTTCTCACACCTCGTCCCCGCTGCCTACGATCAGCAGACGCTTATCGCCTTCGATGGATATGCGGAGTTTGAACCGAGGTTCAGCGGATCGTATGCCGACTACGTGCCCGGAACTGAGAGTGGGTCCATTACTTATATCCCCTGCTGCCAGGGCGTGCGCGGCAACGCCAACGGCGATCCGGATGGAAAAGTCAATATCTCCGATGTATCGTACCTGTTGGCGTACATGTTCGGCATCCCGAGCGGACCGCCGCCCCCGTGCCCCCAGGAAGGTAATGCCAACGGCGACCCGGATGAAAAGACCAACATCTCCGACGTGTCGTATCTGCTGGCTTACCTGTTTGGTATTCCGTCCGGTCCGCCGCCGCCTTCGTGTCCGACGTCGATCGTATCGGTACTTGAGATTCCATATGGATCGTCGGTAGTGGTGGACGGAAATATCGTTTCCGACGAGTGGGGTGATGCGGCCGTCCGTCAGTTTCAAGTTGGCAGTCTCATTGTGGTCACGGTTATGGCCAAGCATGACGGTGCCAACCTTCTGGTCGCCTACAACTATCAGTTTGTGCAACAGGAGTACCTGTGTGTACCGGAGGTTTTGATCGATACTGAGAACGACAAGAGCGAAAACTGGATGAGTGATGATTGGTGGTTCCATGTTTCAGCGACCGACTGCGATGCAAATGGAACCTACAATGTATGGAATGGTTGCAGTGTCGTGCAACCTGACTGGGAAGGTGTACCGAATTTTGAGATGGTGCCGGAACCGCCTCGTCTTGATACCTTCGAAGTTCGGATACCGTTCACGAAGATCGGTGTTACGGTAGGAGACACTATCGGTCTGGCCCTTCGTGCGGAATGCGTCTCGTCCATTTATGGTTACTGGCCGGCGGGTGCTACCATCGAGTCACCGGCGACGTGGAGCATCGGCATACTAAAACCGTAGATACAACCCGGACCGGCGCCGCCACTGTACCCGTGATACCGGATCATATATTTCCCTCGGTCGACCACGCCCGGCAGCTCAGTTTGTCGGCCAGGGAACAGATCCATACGGGCAGTGGGACGAGCTCAGAGAGATCAGGCAAGACGCCCCACTCCATTCTTCATTTTTACTCAGCAATAACTCGATTAAGATTGCTGAATCTGGCCCGCGCCGCGCAAGAAAACGCCGGGATTTCCATCTATAATCAACGGATATCCGGGTAATCGCAGGGATATGTGTCGCATCTCTGGACTGGAAACCGGTTAAAGTCTTTGGTCAACGAGCTGGCTGACCGTAATTGGCGCCGGCTCACAAGTCACAGCAACGAACAGAGCGGCGACCCAGGATGTATTTGAGTTGGCGCCGATGGGCAGTCTTATTCTTGATGTGTTTCGCTGTTATCGAGCTCTGCAGGTTCTTTCGCTCGCCCGGGCCCTGCTCCTGAAAGCTGCACTTACTTAAAAGGAGAACCATTCCCATGATCGAGTCAGGAAGCCTGATATGCATGGCTCGCAGGTTGATTCTCTCCATTTGCGCGATTGCATTGGTGGTTGTGCTGGGGTGGGCCGGTCCGGCCCGGGGGACTATAATCAACGTCCCTGCTGATCAACCAAACATCCAGGCGGGGATCGAGGCTGCCGTGGACGGCGACACCGTTCTGGTGGCTCCCGGCCACTACTATGAAAATGTCGATTTCAGGTCCAAGGAAATTGTGGTGTCGAGCCATTTCATGCTGGATCGGGATCCGCACCATATCTTTAATACGATCATTGATGGCAGCCAGCCGGACTACAGTGACTCGGCAGGCTGTGTCAGGATTTTCTGCAGTAGCACGCAATCGCCGGTTCTCCAGGGATTCAGTCTTACCGGCGGGACCGGTACTTATTACATGAACCCCGAAGGGCAACGCTGCAACCGTGGCGGGGGAGTCGCCACTGACGGTGGTAGTCCTGTAATCCGATATAACTACATCCACGACAACATCAGCAACAGCAGTTTCCCAATGGGTGGAGGCGGCATATGTCTGCAGCGCGGCACTCCGGTCGTCACTAACAATATCATCGTTCATAATACCGGGCTGTTCGGCTGCGGGATAACTACCAGCCGCTCAAGCCCGGTCTTCCGTAACAATGTCATCGCCTATAATTCCGGAGGTCTATCATACGGTGGTGGCGGCATCTATCAGTGGATTGGAAACGGCATCTACGAAAACAACACCGTTGTTTATAACGAGTCGACACAACCCGGAGGCGGGATCAAGGTTTTCCAGGCTTCTGCCATCATATGTAACTCCATTATCTGGGGCAACCAGGCGCCATCGGGGGAGCAATTGTACTCGCCATCGTCAACAGTCACGGTCGAGTACTGTGACGTCGAAGGTAGCGATACCGGCACCGGCAACATCAATGCCGACCCCATGTTCGTCGGCGACTGGTTCCTTACGCCGGTGAGTTCGCCGGGCATAGACGCCGGTAATCCGGGGCCTGAATTCAATGACCCACCCTGGCCTTCCCTGGCGGATTCGGCCCGGTGGCCGTCACAAGGAGGATTGACAAACGACATGGGCGCCTGGGGTGGTCCCGATCGCTTCCCGTTTGAACTCATTGCCATCTATGCCTCTCCCGCTGTCGGCTGGGTTCCGACCGAAGTCAACTTCTGGGCGGAATCGTATTACGACGCCGAGTCATGGGCGTGGAATTTCGGGGACGGCAGTGAGGCTACCGGGGAGACACCAGCCAATATGTATAACGATCCCGGGCTCT
>JAOUEU010000331.1 GCA_029858555.1 Candidatus Zixiibacteriota bacterium | reverse complement strand
ATAGCGGAACTTGTCGACGGCAGTCGGATCGGCCCCCTGCTCCAGGGCTTTGTTATAGAAATACGTCATGACCATGGTGCCGTGATGTTCTTCGATGAAGTTTAAGACGTCATTGGGGAGGTCCGCCTCTTCTCCGAGGAACCGGCCTTTCTTGACATGAGAGGTCAGAATCAGGGACGACATGGACGGCGTCAGGGATTCGTGTTTTGATTTCAGGCTCAGCTGATTCTCCACGAAATAGTCCGGCACCTCGATTTTGCCGATGTCGTGATAGTAACAGCCCACCCGCGCCAGCAGGTGATTGGCGCCGATCGCCTTGGCGGCGGCCTCGGCCAGCGTGCCGACGATAATCGAATGGTGATACGTGCCGGGCGCCTCAATAGCCAGACGTTTCAGAAGGGGGTGATTGAGATCCGACAGCTCCAGCAAGGTGATATCGGTTGTGATGCTAAAAACCGACTCAAAGAATGGCAGGAACCCCATGGTCAGTAACACCGATAGAACACCGGCGGCGATACCAAACCCCGTTTCCGTCAACAACTCCTCACTCGGCGTGACCTTCAGATTCTCGACCAGCAGTATAAAAACGGCGTAAGCCAGGGCAATAAACAGCATGATACGGAAGAAGTGCGACCGCCGGCGCACCTCGCGCGAGGCAAAACAGGCCACCGACCCCACCGCCACCGTCATAAACGCCAGCGTGAAGTTGAACCGGTGCATCATGCCCAGAATCACCGCTAGTACCAGCGTTGACAGAATGCCGACTTCAGCGTCGAACAGGATAGTCACCACCACCGGCAGAATGGCCACCAAGTAGAGATATATCGAGATATCCCACGAGAAGATGGATCTTTCCAGATGAATGACGAACAGCTGCAGGGCAAAAACGAGAAGGAGTGCCAGCAGTTTGGGGTTGGAATTGTACAGCTCCCGACGGAAATAGTACAGAAACAGATACAGCGCCGCAAACGCCGCCAGGACAAGAATGATGCGGGCCAGAACCGGCATGAACGAGACCAGCCAGCCGCGCTGCGCGGCCAGGGACCGCTCAATCTGCTTCTTCTCTTCGAGGATTCGCTGCTGACGCCGGTCGACCTTGCTGAAAGCGCGTACAATGGTGTCGCCGGGGTTCACGATCTCGCTTATAATGGAGATCGAGGCCAACTCCTCTTCGAGCCGCCGATTGTATTCCCCCATATTCACCCTGATGTTGGCTTTAATTAGCGCCTGCCCCAGAGGATAGTAGTAATCGACGTCGATGGAATCGCTGGTCCGGAGACGGTTGAGCACGGTCAGCAGGCGCCCGTTGGCGAGCGCCAGGTCAAACAGTTTACTCCTGGAATATATGTTTTCTCTCTCACCGCGCCGCAAAAGGACATACTTGCTCCCCTTTTCGGGAATCGTATTCAGATCCGTCAGCACGCCGATCGGGTAAATTTCCTGCTCGAATATCTGGCGTAAACGCTTTCGTACTCCCGATAGATCCGCCAGGCGCAGCGACTGCGTAATCACCGGCTCACTCAGCAGCGGATACTGCCTGGAGACAGCCAGGACCAGGTCTCCTTCCAGCTCGGAGTTTTTCTCGACAGTGTTAGTCGTGCCCTTGAGTTTCTTGACCAGTAAGACAAAGTCGTCCAATTGCTCAAAGACCCGGCGGGTGGCCGCCGAATCGTAGTCGACAATATACGGGAGTGTGTTTCTGATTCTGTCGCGATCGGTCTCAAGTTCCGCCTCGGTCTTTCTGACGATAATCTGGAAGGGCGCGATGACATCCTCCTGGGCGATATCGCCGCGCCGGAGCGTATCCAGGGGGTCGTACAACTCCTCGCCGGAGTACAGCACACCGATGAGAGCCGACACCAGCACGAGCAGCAGGAAGTTCAGGGTCCGCGAATATGTCGACGCGCGGACCGGTTGCCGGCTTTCACTGGTAACCTTGAGCAGCTTCTTGATACTGCGCTTCAGTTTTAACAAGAATGAAAACATATGGCGACGCTCCTGTTCGCCTTACCCCTTCCGCTTCGATTTCTCGTACCTGCCGTAGGCTTTGATGATCTTCTGAACGAGGTGATGACGGATAACATCCTTTTCCGTCAGGTAAACGAACTCTATGCCCGGTATGTCTTTCAGAATAGTCTGTACGGTGACCATTCCCGAAGCATGACGAGAGTCGAGGTCAATCTGGGTGATATCCCCGGTAATCACGGCCTTGGATTTCTCGCCGATGCGCGTCAACAGCATTTTCATCTGGGCAGTGGTGGTGTTCTGGGCTTCATCCAGAACAACGAAGGCTTCGTTCAGGGTCCGGCCCCGCATGAAAGCTAAAGGCGCGATCTCGACTACTCCCAGTTCCAGGAGCTTTTTTATTTTATCCGGCTGCAGCATATCGTACAGGGCATCATAGACGGGACGGAGGTACGGGTCAACCTTGGCCCGGACATCACCGGGAAGAAATCCCAGCGACTCCCCGGCCTCGACCGCCGGCCGCGTGAAGACAATGCGGTTGACCCGCTTGGCCTTCAATTCCGCCACGGCCATGGCGACGGCCAGGTAGGTTTTGCCGGTGCCAGCCGGGCCAATGGAAAAGACAATGTCATTCTGATCCACCGCCTCAACATACCTGGTCTGCCCGACCGTCTTGGGCTTGATCTCTTTCTTAAGGGCACTGGTCAGCAGAGTCTCAGTTGAGATATACGCGGCCGGGCCATATCCGTTCTCCTTAACCATGCCGATGGCATAATTAAGGTACTGCTCAGTGATGTAGTCGCCGCTTTTAATTCGCGTCACCAGGTCACCCAGAAGCCGGACTACCTGGTCGACGTCGGCCGGGGCCCCTTCAACGAGGATACTGTCTCCCCGCGCCACGATCTTGCTGACAAAACGTGTCTCGATGATCCTGAGAAACACATCGTTCTGGCCGTAGAGGAGTCGCTGGTCGATGCCCTCTACGTTGAACGTACGGACTTTCTTTTCGTCTAAATTCAGACTCATACTCGATCTATTCGGCCTTTATATCCTCTCTAATCATGAGACCCAGTTCCTCGAGTTGAGCGGCATCAATAGGGGTCGGTGACCCATCCATGAGCGAGACGGCGTTGGC
>JAOUEU010000330.1 GCA_029858555.1 Candidatus Zixiibacteriota bacterium | reverse complement strand
CGACCGAAGCGCCGTATACCTGCGCGGCAAATTCTATGCTGCCCGGACCGACATCTCCCTCATCGCCTCCTGCGTTCGCAATAACCTGATGCTCGGCGTCGACCTCACGCGTGCGATTGGCGGCGCCGGATGCTGGCTGGAAGCAGCCCAGGTATTTGTTGGGACTTTCGAGAATAGTCACAGCGGCACCGGCGATGATTATTTCCGGCTCTCCGTGGGCTCCGACTACAGTTTTGGAGGCAGCACCTACGGCTTTGTCGAGTACCACTTCAATCAGGCCGGCAGCAACCACGCCGGGGACTTTCGCGATAATCTATCGACGGCGGCATATACCGAAGGTTCGGTGTATCTGCTAGGGCAACATTACCTGGCGCCCGGCGTGATTTACCAGTTAACACCTCTGGTTTCTCTGACCGCGCAGATTTTGGTCAACCTCGGTGACCCCTCGGCGCTGGCGGCCCCCGCCATCGAGTATAACATCGCCGAAGACATTTACCTGGCCGCCGGCGCCTATGTCGGGTTTGGCAAAAGCCCGAAAGTGAGCGACACTTCCGAGGTATCGCTGTCGAAAGTAGCTTTCACCTCGGAGTTCGGCACATACCCTGACACCTATTTCACATCATTCAGAGTTTATTTCTAAACTGCCTGGCGGTTCCAAGGCAAAAAGAAAACCGCCCTGCTGGTGAAAGCAGGACGGTTGATATCCTCAACGGCAGGCACTCAGCTGGCGTCTAACGCTTTGCGGCGGCCTGCGTGTCCGCATCTAACTGCGCTATGATATCAGCCTCCGCCGTTTCCGGGGCCAGTTCCTCGGAGGCACACCAGACATCTGCGAAATAAACATCACCGCCTGCTGAGTTCACCCGCAGGTAGGAGAGGAATCTGGAGCCCTCACCATCGGCAACGGTACCTAACCGGCGGTAACGGAATCCCGAGGCGGAGGCTATCCGGTTGGTAATCATGGAGGTGTTGCGCTCCATGATGGCGGCGTCGCAAGTCGGTCCGGTCGGCTGGAAGTACGGCGGGCTGACCGGCGTCGCCGACAAAAGACCGCGAGCCGAGAATGACGAGATGTACACGCCGTCGGTCGTCAGGCGGGTCGTCATGCTCATCTCCACCGGACCCTGCACATACAGCCAATCCTCAGGTCCGAACGCACAGAACGGCCGGGGGATCGCCTGGTTGAAGTCTATGACGAAATCCTGCGTCCATACTCCGGGCTGGGCGGGAACACTTCCGGCCAGATTAAGAATCATGGCGTAACCATCATTCTTGATCGGCACATCTTCCGAAACGTCTTCCTCCGGACCCTCGATGGCTTTTCTCAGCAGCACCGGCACACCATTGTAAATCATGGCCGGGATGGTGCGGAAAGGACTGGGGTTAATCTGCCCGGTCGGGGCGTAGGGCGCCGAAAAATCCAACAGACCGCTACGAAGGAAATCGCCGCACACGAGCTTCTCGGCCAACTCCCAGCTCAGGACCTGGTGATCGGTGGTGCCCGGAATGAGCAATTCGAAATGGCAACTGCCTACTGTCCACTGCCCGACTCGAAAGAGCCGAAGGTGGAAGCGTACGCTGTTGTGATCGCCGCATTCAAGCTGAATGGCGCTGCCGACCCAGCCGTCCGGCTCGCCGTACACAGCCTGAACATTACCGATGGCATCACGCCACACGCAGTTGAAGGGGAATTCCGCCGGGAAACCGACACCCGTGCGGTCGCCGTCAAGGGACATAAGAGCTGACCGGATTTGTCGGGGATCTGCCTTTCCGACAAAAATCAGATTGATCGGGTCAGACCCTTCACCTGAAAAGCTCTCGCCGGTAAACGGCCAGCATTCCAGGGTATTACCACCGAATTCAACCGTCACCAGTCCGGGTGGGGCAGGTTGATACTGCCCGGCGACCCGCTCCAAACCCCGCACTCCCAGGGTTTCCGCATCCTGACTGTCCACATCGGCGCAGCTGCCAAAGGGTCGGTCTAGATTTTCGCAACCAATGGCAACCAGGCTGAACAGGGCAGCCACTGTCGTTACGGGTGCAATCCTTCTCATTTTGTTACCTCCTTTCGGTTATTCCGATTAGCTTGAGAACATATCGCCATAGCTTTTGCAGGCTCCGGTCAGGTCCCTGAGGGCTCGGAGCCTGAACGGCGGGACCACTGTCCCGTTTTGCCCTTTTCCGCTTCTTGACCACTCGGACCGTCCTCCAACCCGGGGTCTCATCGCGATGGCATTCGACAGTACCATCGTCGACCGGGCGCGGCTGTGGTGTCGGTTTGCGTCGCATTTGGTCCTCCGCTCATTGGCTCGGATGCTTCTCACTTGAACACATACGACAGGCTCAGACCGATGGAATGCTCCAGGATATCCTTGAGATCTTCATCAAGGGGTATCCTGGCCTGGAAACCGGGACGGAAAGAGCCGGCGGTATAGGTGGCCGAGAAGGACAACTGGTGCATGGTCCGCTCGGCGATAGTGGCCTCTTCGGCCGTAAGAATCATCAGGCCTGATATACCTACCATAGAACTTATCGGGGGCGCGTTGAAACCTGCCTGGTAACCGTATTGGAAGAACAGGTCACCACCCTGGCATGCCGTCGACGAGTACTTTAAGAGCGTCGGCCCGGCCCGTAGCCAGGACACAAATCCTGAACGACTCTGATGATAGTAGTTGGCCGCAACGTTGGCCACGAACAGGTCTTTCCCGAAAGAACCCCAGCGGTCGATATCCGCTACCAGCCCGGCTGTCCACGCCCCGGCGCTCTCTTCTGAAGCCGACGGCAGACGGATGCCGATGGAAGTGAAGAAATCCCGGTTCCTGCCCGAAAACTCGGCCCCGATATAAACATTTCCCAGTGAACTCTGAGACTCACTCAAAGATTCACAGCCATAGTAGCCACAGTAAGAATATTCATAAGATGAGCGGGCGTACGGGATTTCAAACACCACAGCCGTTTTGTCTGATGCCGCCATCTTCAGCGACGCGAAAACCACCACATTGGAGTACGTCGAACCGTAACGGCCGGGAAACTTCGGCACCATTACTTCGAGCGTGAAGGCTCCCCTGTCCTCCGGCTCAAGTCGGATCCCCTGGGCGCAGAGTGTCGGCGGTGACAGCGCGGC
>JAOUEU010000076.1 GCA_029858555.1 Candidatus Zixiibacteriota bacterium | reverse complement strand
CCGGGGGTACACGACGGTTATCCGGTTTTTGGCAACCGACGTTTCGGCGCCACCGGGAGGAGGCGCGGCGCAGGCCGCACAGAGCAGGACCAGGATAACAAGTGAGAGAAAGGCGTTTAGCAGCCTGTCAGGTGATATACTTTTCAATAACATCCCGTTTAAGCTTGGGGCCGCCGATTATCTCGCGGTCCACCTTTATCGACTCCCTGTCATAACGGATACCGTCGGCGATGTCATTTTCCAGCAGCAACGGACCGTCGAGATCGAAATATTCAGCCTGCGAGGACATGTAGACCGACTGCGCAATACCCACAGACGATTCCACCATACAACCGAGCATGACCTTTTTCCTGTCGTTCTGCGCTTTCTCGGCGAGCTTGACGCCTTCCAGGATACCGCCGCACTTTTCCATTTTTATGTTGATGCCGTCGACACAGTCGGCAAAGCGGTCATAATCGCGGCTGTTGTTGAGGCCCTCGTCGATAATCAACTCGACGCCCTCGTTTTTGCCCTTAAGGTGGGGCCATTCGTCGACGAAGTCGGGCAAGGTAGGCTGCTCGATTATTTTCACACCTTTTTTGGAGAGGTGGAAAATCATTTCTTCAGCTTTGGCGCAGGACCAGCCGCCGTTGGCATCGACGCGAATTTCCTTACCCTGCACCTGCTCGAGGACATCGAGGATCATGATATCCTGTTCGTGGCCCATCTTTATTTTTATGATCGGGTAGTCGCAGGTTTTTATGGCCTCGATCATTTCGCGCGGGGGCCCGACGCTGACGGTGAAGGAGCTTTTGACACCGATCGGGGTGCCCAGCGAGAGCACCTCCCACGGGTAACGTTTCGATTCGCCGGAGATATAATTGAGAATCATGCCGGTCAGGGCGGCGCGGGCGGCCGGGTTGATGTCGAATTGCGATACTTCCCGCAGGGTATCGACGTCGATCTCTTTGAATCCGGCGAGGAGTGCCAGGCCTTTTTTTATTTCGCGTTCGATTTCCTCGTCGGAGGGGCCCAGATATACGGAGCCGGAGGCCTCACCGTTGTAGCGGTTGTTGAGGATGGTCAGAAAGACGGTTTTAACGTCGGCGGCTCCCTGGGAAACGGCGAAGGTCTTTTTCAGGGGAAGGGTTATTTTGACGGACTCAAGATGAATCATAGCAGTCTCCTTGCCGTGTTGAAGTCGCGGTCCAGGTCTTCGCGGTAGTTGGGGCCTTCGCGCACCAGCGAGTTGATGCGCACGCCACCGCCACCGAGCGAGGCGTGTATCAACGAGGCTTTGCCGATAGCGATGCCCACGTGCCGCTGGAAGAACACCAGGTCGCCGGTTCTTATGCTTTCGCGGTCCACTTCCCGGCCGACTGTAATCTGGTCTTTGGTGTCTCGCGGCAGGCAGATGCCGAAACGGGAGTACACCGCGCGGACCAGACCGGAGCAGTCGAAGCCACAAGCGGTAATCCCCCCCCAAAGGTAAGGCACTCCGAGAAACCGCCGGGCTTCGGCGACAATCTTCAGGCCGGTGGGTTTTTCCGCTTTTGGCCCAATTATCGGCCGGATACCGCTCTTCTTGATATATAGCTGCATACCGTGCGGCAGGACGACCCGGGCGAGGTCTTCGCGGTCATGCTTGACGGGCAGACGGGTGCCGTAGTACAGCGTAAACGGCGGGGTCAGTCGGCGGGTTTTCGAGTAGACCCTGACGTTCGCCGAGGATATGATAAAGTTGACAGCGCCCAGGTGGGATTCGGCGTCAATTCTTGTCAGAAAGCCCAGGAAGCGTTTGTCACCCCAGCCGCGGTAACCGTCCTCCTGGATGACGCGACAATAGCCCTCTTTCTCGCTCTCGACGCGGACGACCTCGCCGAACAGAAGCTGGCTGAGGCGCTCGCAGTTGAAGCGAGGTTCGGCCCATAAGTCGAGCAGGTTGGTTGTCACGAAGGCGTATTTCACATTGGCATGGTACGGATGCTCCGGCGGACAATCAATTAAAAATGAGAGACAATCCCACGGCGGCGTCCGCCTACGACTCCGCAAAAAGGGGTTTGACAGGGCCGGGTGAATTTGTTAATTTCTTCACAAACTATATTGGATATCAAACCATTAAAGGAGGAATTCGAGGTGGATACGCATCTAATAAAAAGATCCGACGTTGAAAGAGTTCTGACGATGGAGGACTGCGTCAAAGCGACCGAGGACGCATTCCGGCTTTACGGCGAAGGCAAGACGCAGATGCCGCCGAAGTCCTACCTGTATTTCACTGATTATTTCGGCGATTTGCGCTGCATGCCGGCCTATATACCGGATATCGGCGCGGCGGGTATCAAGGCCGTAAACGTCCACCCCGACAACCGCAACGCCCACCTGCCGACGGTTATGGCCACGATTCTGCTGACCGACCCCAAGACCGGCTTTCCCCTGGCCATCATGGACGGCACCCATATCACCAATATGCGGACGGGTGCGGCCGGAGGTATCGCCGCCAAATACCTGGCCAAGGACAAGTGCAGCAAGGCCGCTTTCATCGGCGCGGGCATGCAGGCCGAGACCCAGGTGATGGCGATGATGGTGACCAAGCCGTCAGTGAAGAAAGTCTCGATATTTGACATCAACAAAGAGACGGCGGACAAATTCGCCAGGTTCTGCAAGGACAATTACGGTATCGAGGCGACGGTGGCGGGTTCCATTCACGACGCCTGCGCCGGGGCTGATATCATCAACTGCACGACTTCATCCCGTAAGCCGATCGTCATGAAAGCTGACGTTCCGGCCGGGGCGCATATCAACGCCATCGGCGCGGACGCCAAGGGCAAGCAGGAACTGGACCCGGCGATTTTGAAAGCCGCCAAGGTCGTGATTGACGACTGGGTACAGGCCTCGCATTCCGGGGAGATTAACGTACCGGTGCACGACAAACAGCTGACGGAAAAAGACATTGCCGCCGAGTTGGGCAAAGTCATCGCCGAGAAGAAAAAAGTACGCACATCCGATAACGATATCACGATATTCGATTCCACCGGCCTGGCTTTGCAGGACCTGGTGAACGCCTGGCATGTCTATAATATTTTCGTTAAAACCGGTGAGTTGGGCAAGCTTCAGACACTTCAGATATTCGGATAGGCTATATCTACACTGAGAAGAGGGCTGCCCCGGTTTTATCCGGGGCGGCTTTTTTTATGGGGCAGACAGGTTACAGGTCGCCCCTAACCGAGATCGAGCAGGTCCCTGGCGCGGGCGGCGATGTGCTCGGCGGAGAGGCCGAACTTCCTGATTAGCTGCCAGGGCTGACCGGACTCGCCGAAGGCATCCTCAATACCGACCATGGCAAAGCGCACCCTCTCCCCCGCCAGTGATGGCTCCTCGGCGATGACGGCGGCAACTTTGTGGCCCAGACCGCCGACCTGGTGTTCCTCGGCGGTGATTATGGCTTTTGTCTCCCGCGCCGCGCGGATGATGGCGGGTTTATCCAGAGGTTTTATAGTGTGCATATTGATAACGCGGGTTTCGATATCGTATTCGGATTTCAGGATGTAAGCCGCGCGGGTGGCCTCGGCGAGCTCGGGGCCGCATGAGATGAGAGTCAGACTCTCGTTTTCGTTTTGGTATTCGGATGAGAGACTGACATCGAAGGCATCCGCGAAATGCTCGGCCTCACGGCGGAAGCGAAAGATGTTGGCCTCGCCGAATTTGAAGATAGTGTTCTCGTGAGTGATGATTGGGGTGGCCTCGCGGGCGAACCGGAGGTATTTGGGGCCGACGACATCGAACAGGAGAGCTTTGGTGGCTTTTTCGGTCTCGAGCGGGTCGCAGGGTACGACCATGTGCATGTTGGGCAGGCCGGGGATCTGAAACATAGCCTCGAGTTCCTGGTGCGTGGCGCCATCCGGGCCGACGGAGACGCCGCCGTGGGCGCCGACGATAAAGACGTTGTAGTTGCCGTAGCACACGGAAACCCGCAACTGGTCGAGGTTGCGCGCCGAGGCGAAGACGCCGTAAGTGCCGAAGACGGGGATTTTGCCCTGCTTGGCCAGCCCCGTGGCGATGGTGGTAGCGTTCTGCTCGGCCACACCGATAGAGATGAATCGTTGTTTTCGCCCGGGGTGGTTTTTGTAGAAGTCGGAGATGCATATGGAATCGGAGATATCGGCGCCGAGGCAGTAGATGCGCTCATCATCGCCCCAGCGGTCAAGGGCGGCGCCAAAGCCCTTTCGAGTGGGGTGCATCTCTACTTTCATGAGGCCGGATGTATTCCACCAATAGTCGCGGGAGAATTTGGGCGTCTGCTCGCTTAATTCCTTCTCGATACGGTCCTGGTAGCGGCGACCATAGGCCAGGAGGTCATCGACATCGAAAGTACCGGTGAGGCCAAGCTCGACGAGGGCGCGGTCAAGTTCCTCGCGGTTCGGGGGTTTGCCATGCCAGCCGACCACGTTTTCCATGAACGAGACGCCTTTCCCTTTTATCGTGTGGCAGAGCAGGACGGTCGGTTTGCCGGGTTCGGCGCGATTACGGGCGGTGTCGAGTTTTGCGGCCAGGTCGGCCATGTCATGACCGTCGGCCTCCAGCACGCGCCATCCGAAGGCACGGTACTTGTCCGCCAGGGGTTCGATATTCATGACATCCTTAACGAGGCCATCGATCTGAAGGCGGTTGCAGTCGACGATCTGAACGAGATTGTCAAGCCGGAACTGGGCGGCAGCCATGGCGGCCTCCCAGATGGAGCCTTCCTGGTGCTCGCCATCGGAAGAGATATTGAAGATGCGGAAATCGTCCTCATCCCGTCTGGCGGCCAGCGCGACGCCGACGGCAACGGAGAATCCCTGGCCGAGTGAACCGGAGGATATCTCGACGCCCGGCTGGTCGAGGCGATGCGGGTGGCCCTGGAAGGGCGAGCCGAGCATGCGTAGTTTCATCAGTTCCCGCTCGGGGAAATAACCGGAGACGGCCAGCGACGTATACAGGGCCGGGGCTTTGTGGCCGGCCGACCAGATAACACGGTCACGGTCGGACCAGAAGGGTCTTTTCGGGTCATGGCGGGCAACCCTAAGGTAGAGCGCGGCGCAGACGTCCATGATGCCCAGCGTGCCGCCCGAGTGACCCGACTGAGCCGAGCACAGGGCGATAAGATTCAGGCCGCGCATGTAGTTGGCCCGTTCGACGAGTTCGGCGACGGTGTAATCTCCGGCAGGCTGTCCAGTGGAAGAATCTATCAGTGGCATGGCGGCAACCTTACGTGTCGGCTTTTCTGCGGATTTCTTTCAGGATTACCTTGCGCCAGAAGCTATCGAGTTTTCGACGCAGGTCGTTCTTCGAGCCGTTGTTGAGAATGACGACATCGGCCCGTCGGCGGTATTCGGAATAGGGTAACTGCCGCCTTTGGCGGGCGCGGGCATCGTCGGGCGTTATACCGCGCTTTTCCGCCAGCGCGAAGCGCCGGGCACGCGAAGCATGGACAACGATAGTTATGTCGACCTGTCGGTCAAGACGCCAGTCAAGCATAAGGGCGGCATCGATGACGACCACATCATGCCCGGACATGGCCTTTGACCTGGCGGTGAAGCTCTTTCAATAGATACGGGTGGACGAGTTGATTCAGACGCTGGCCGGAGGCATCGTTTTCAAAGGCGAGCGCAGCGAGGCGTCGGCGGTCCAGATTTCCCCGCCGATTGAGTATTCGGTCTCCGAAGGCGCGGACAAGCCACCTTAAGAGGGGCGGGTTATCATCGACGACCTGGCGGCCGATTTTGTCGGCATCAACGACGGCGGCGCCGAAGGATTTCAGAATAGCCGCGGCGGTGGATTTGCCGGCGCCGATCTGCCCGGTGACTCCAATCAGCATACCAGCTAATAAAGCGATTTGCCGAAAGAATTCAAGTAAAGGAATGAATCGCCGGGCCTATAGCCGGTAACGAATTTGCAGTTCGAGCGTGGCCGGGTTGTACAGAGCGCGGTCGAAATGGTAGGTGGTTGTCAAACCGTCGACCGGCCGTATCCACTCCGGATCACCGGTAAGGCTTGCAGAATTGTCTGAGGCAAAGCGATTCCAGAGCAGCTTGCAGGAGAAGTCCAGACTGTAACGGTCGTTCAGTCTCACGGCCAGACCGCCGGTCCAGAAGATGCCGAAGTTGTTTTCGTCCAGACGATAATGCGACAAGCTCGCCTCATAGCGACTGACCTGAAATCCAGTCTCGCCGAAGGGGGCTGCGGTCTCGAAAGGCAGTTGAAGGCGAAGGGCAAAGTGGCCGGCGAAAGTGCGGATTTTCGTTCCGGCGGTCAGCTTTGTGTAATGGTTGTATGATACGCCGGCCTTGACGCCAACAGCCCGGTTGAACTGGAACAGCAGGTCGGCCACCACGGAGGGCGAGATAGTCAGGGAGTTGTGGTCGATAGCACGGTAATCGAGACCCGCCGCGACATAGAATGCGGGGTCAAACAGGGGACTTTTCTCAGGGGGGGGCAAGTCCCAGACATCGACAGGGTCCTGCCCGGCAGCGCCGGCAGCAGCACCGAGGCAGATGACCAAAGATAACAGGGTCCAGATCGAGACTGCTCTTGATTTCATAAGCGCCTCTTTCCTCTCGAGACATCCGGAAAGCCGCAACTACTTGGCGTCGAGCCAATTGTCGCCGATGCCCATGTCGACGACCACCGGCACCTTGAGCTTGACGGCTTTTTCCATACAATCTTTGACAATCTTCCTGACCTCATCAATCTCCTCTTTGAAGACGTCAAAGACAAGTTCGTCGTGCACCTGCAATACCATTTTTGATCGCATCGAAGCCATTTTCTGGTGAATTTTTATCATGGCCGTCTTGATCATGTCGGCGGCGGTTCCCTGAATCGGTGTGTTGATGGCCATCCGTTCCGCGAACTGGCGGACATTGCGGTTTTTCTCATTTATCTCGGGAAGATACCGTCGGCGGTTGAACAGCGTCGTGACATAGCCCTTATCGCGGGCTATTTTTATGGTGGTATCCATGTACTCCTTGATGCCGGGGTAGCGTTCGAAGTAGGTATCGATGAAGTTTTTGGCGGCCTCCAGGTCCAGCTCGGTCTGCTGGGCCAGGCCGAAGGCCGAGACACCGTAGATAACCGCGAAATTGGCGGTCTTGGCGGCCCGGCGCAGGGCCGGCGTCACGTCCTTAATGTCGATACCGTGGACCTCGGCGGCCGTGCGGGCATGAATATCTTCCTTGTCCCTGAAAGCTTTAATCAGACCCTTATCGTTTGCATAATGGGCGAGTATGCGCAGCTCAATCTGCGAATAGTCGGCCACCAGAAGAGTGTGGTCACGGTCGCGCGGGATGAAGGCGCGGCGAATCTCACGGCCTTCGTCGGTACGAACGGGGATGTTCTGGAGGTTGGGGTCGGTCGAGGACAGTCGGCCAGTGGCGGTCGCGGTTTGATTAAACGAGGTGTGCACGCGGCCGGTGACGGGGTTGGTCAGCTTTGGAATAGCGTCGATGTACGTGCTTTTGAGCTTCGTGAATTGACGGTACTCCAGGACAAGTTTCGGAAAAGGGTGGATCAAAGCCAGCTCTTCGAGAACCTTGACATCGGTGGCGTAGCCGGTTTTCTTGGCCGTTTTCCCCTTTGTGGGCAGTCCCAGCTTTTCGAACAGGACATGGGACAGCTGCTGGGTGGAGTTGATATTGAATTCTCCGCCGGCAATATCATAAACCTCAGCCTTGATACCTTCTATTTTGCTGCTCATCTTTTCGGAGAGTTTGGCCAGGAAACCGCTGTCGACCCTGACACCTGTTTCCTCCATGGCCGCCAGCACTTTTATAAGGGGCAGTTCGATGTTGTAGTAAAGGTTGTTCATCTCGTGGTCATCGATAAGGGGGGCCAGAGCGCCCCGGAGTCGATAGGTGTAGTCGGCATCTTCAGCGGCATAGAAGACGGCCTTATCGACCGGCACCACGTCGAACGTCGTCTGCTGCCGGCCGCGGCCGATCAGGTCGGTGATGGGCTGCATCCGGTAATCGAAGTACTTCATGGCCAGAAAGCTCAGAGAATGCTGCCGGCCGGAGGGATCAAGAACATAGGCGGCCAGCATGGTGTCAAAGGAGACGGGCTCAATGTCAACGCCGTACCGGTGAAAGACTTCGAGGTCGTATTTGATGTTTTGCCCGATTTTCTGCACCTGGCGGTTCTGCAGGAGCGGTTTCAGCAGGTCAAGGGCCTGCTGCAACGGCAGGTTCCGGTCCGGTTCGGAGGAATGTCCCAAAGGGATGTACCAGGCTTTGCCGGCAGCATCAGCCAGCGAGACGCCGACCAGGTCAGCCTCCAACGAGTTAAGCGAAGTGGTTTCGGTGTCGACCGCTATTTCCCTGCAGGACGAAAGTCGGGTGACAAGTGCTTCGAGTTCCTCGAGGGAGTTGACGCCAATGTAATCGGCGGCACCACCCGTGTCTTCGGTGGCCACCGGCCCCGGCTGACTCTCGTCGGTGGACAACTGCTTGAGCAGGTTCGTGAACTCCAATTCCAGGAAGAGTTTCTTGGCAGCGTCATAGTTGATCGGTCGGCGCACCATCTCGTCGATTGAAAACTGCACGGGAACATCCGTCGAGATGGTCACCAGGGAGCGGGACAGCTCGGCCATGGCGATGTTCGCCGCGATCTTGTCCCGCACTCCTTTGGCCTTGATCTGTTGATGGCGGTCGAGGATGGCACGTAATGAAGTGAACTGGGCCAGCAGGGAGTCGGCTGTTTTGGGACCGATGCCGGGGACACCCGGGACGTTGTCCGAACTGTCCCCCATCAGAGCCAGCTTGTCGATGACCAGTTCCGGGTAGACGCCGAATTTTTCTTTGACTTCCTCACGTTTCATCTTTTGCGGGCTGGCCGAGGTCGACCGGGCCGGATAGTAGATGCCGATGTTGTCGGAGACGAGCTGGAAGAAGTCCTTGTCACCGGTAACACACCAGACATCGAGGCCCTCTTGCTCGGCGCTTTTGGCCACGGTCCCGATGATATCGTCGGCCTCGTATCCCTCCATTTCAAAAGAGGCAATGTTCAGAGCCCGTACAGCCTGATGGATTCGCGGCAGCTGGTCGACCAGTTCGTCGGGCATCTTGGCCCGGGTGGACTTGTACTCGGCATACATGTCGTGGCGAAAGGTCGGCGCCTTGGTGTCGAAGACAACGGCAAGGTAATCGGGATTCTCTTCCCTTATGAGTTTCAGCAACGAGTTGACGAAACCGAAGACGGCGGATGTATTTTCGCCTCTGGAGTTTATGAGGGGATTTCTGATAAAGGCGAAATAGGCTCGATAAAAGAGGGCCGAGCCATCAACCAGGTACAAGGTCTTTTTGCGGGCGGTCATTGGTACAGCTTCCTGCTTTGGATGTATCGCCTGACTCTGGGCGGCAGCAACCGCTCGAAGTCTTCGTCGGGTCGCCCGGCACGGAACATCGCCCGCAGGTCGGTTGACGACGCCTCGACTGGAGGGCTTTCAATTAACTCGATTTTCTCGACGGGCAGTTGCGTATGATTCAATTCATTAGATAAGGTGAACGACGGCCGGGCCCCGGCCAGAATTGTGATTTCCTTCAGGAGCAGGTCCGGGCGGTGCCACTCCCTGAGCCGCGTGAGATTGTCGGCTCCGATTATGAAGTAAAAGGCCGCAGCCGGATATTTCTTTTTTACAGCCCTTACGGTATCCACGGTAAAGCCGCTGAGACCCAGCTCTTTTTCGATTTCGTTGACCACGAGATAGCGGGAGTCCTCGGCCGCCAGTCTCAGCATGGCCACGCGGTCATCGTAAGAGGCCTGACAATGGGCGATTTTGAAGGGGTGTTTATAAGACGGGATCAGCAGAACGCCGGAAAGATTCCTGCGAGAATATACGGCACTGGCTAAAGAGAGGTGCCCATAATGGACCGGATCAAAGGTTCCGCCCAGTATCCCCCACTCCCCGCCATTCTCGGGAGCTGGCATTTTCTACCTGTGATTCTTTGACCGTGGTTTTGTCTATCGCTTCCAGGTACTCGTAGGCTTTCTTCAACCTTTGTTCGTCGTTACCACGGTATTTTTCAATGAAATCCTGCAGCTTTTCTTTGGCAGTCGGGTAATCATTTTTCTCGAAAGCTTTTTCGCCGCTTTTAAACGCCGACACGAGGGCCATTTTGAAGGCTTTATCCGCCAACTCATGTTCGGGATAGATGGTTCGGAAGCTTTCGAAGCGGGTGCGCGCCTCGTCGTACTCCCCCATTTGGTATTCGGTTTCGGCATATCCGTAGACGGCGCCGGGACCGAATTCCGTGTCGTTATAATCGTCGATGACGATCTGGTAGTAGACCAGTGCCGCGGCGTGCGCTCTCATCCGGGTGTAAACAACGGCATTGCTGTAATACTTGCGGGCCATCCTGGTGCGGGCTGCCAGCAGATACTTCCCGGCGTCGGCGGCGTACTGGGACTCGGGGAAATCGATAAGGAAATCGTCCAGCAGACTGATGGCCTGTTCGAGCTCCGACTGGTCGAGTCCGTAGTGGTCCGGGGCCGCCTCGTAGGCGCAGACGGCGCGCAGGAGCATGGCGCTCTCGAAATAAACGGAGGACGGGTAGTTCAGGACCAAACGGTTGAATTCCGTCTGGGCCAATTCATAACCCTCATCGCCGTAGTAGGCAAGGCCGAGGTAGTACTGGGCGGTATCGATTATCGACTCGGCGGGGTAGTTGTAAACGATCGCCTGAAAATACTCGGTAGCTTTGTAGTATTTGCCGTTGTCGTATTTCTCTTTGCCGGCGTCGAACAGCTCGCGCGCGGTCATGTTGGTCAGCGGCATGGAACCGCCGCAACCAAGCACCGTCATCGCGAGGATCGCCAGCAAAAGCGGGCCAAGAGTCCTTTTGAGGCAAGTTGTCAAACCTGGTATGTCTCCTTCAGCATCTGGTAGTTCTGCATTACCCTGTCGAGGTAAGCTTTCGGCAAGGGCTTGTTTCCGCGAATCAAGCCTCTCAGCCGCGTTTCCCCAATGTTATATGCCAAAAGCGCCTTTTTGATGTCACCAAATTTGAGCACCTGCTCGAAAAGGTGCAGTGTTCCCAATTTAATATTGGATTCCGGCTCGAAGAGGGTTTGCGAGCCCTCCCAGTCAACGCCGGCCCGCAGGGCCACATCCTCGCCCACAAAGGGCACCACCTGCATCAGGCCGCGGGCGCCGACGGGGGATTTCTGGCCGCGCTTGAAAGAAGATTCGGTGAGTATAATAGCCAGGGTGAACATCGGGTCATAGCGATATTTTCTGCTTTCGCGGTAGATCACATCGGTGAGTCGGCGAACTTCGCTATCATTGAAACCTATTTGAAAATCGTCAATTGCCTTAAAGATCTGAAGTTTTTCTTCAAGTTCATTGATGCGCACCTGCTGATACTCGATCTGCTTTTCAAGGCCGATCTTGTCCCTGATGAGATAGACCAGCAGGCCGGACTGCAGCAGGTAAATCAGCACGATGAGAAAAGCCACCGGTTTGGACAGGAAAATACCCAACTTTTCGAACTGAATCATTGGTCAACCCTCAACCACAGTTCCTTTAAGGTCATAAGCGTCGGCCGCGTCAATCCTGACTTTCAGCATGTCACCCGCCTTCACCTCACGGCCGGCCACGTGAACCACCTGATCAATATCCGGGCAGTCGGCCCGAGTTCGTCCAACGGCCGCTGTCCCATCTGTCGGAGTGTCAATGATAACTTCTTTTACGGAGCCTATCAAGGAGTTATTTTTGTCCACGGCGATATCGTGCTGCAGGGTCATCAGTTCGTCAAGGCGCCGCAGTTTAACGTCTTCGGGGATCTGTGCGCTGATGGCGGCCGCCGGGGTCTGTTCCTCCCGCGAATAGGGAAAGGCTCCCAGGCGGTCGAAACGGCCTTCGGCCACGAACTCCAGCAGTTCGGTAAACTCCTGCTCAGTTTCACCGGGAAAGCCGACAATAAGGGTTGTGCGGAGGGTCGCCTCGGACGACCGCGAGCGTATGCGCTCCAGGATTTTTTCTACGGTGGGCCGGTCGCCCTGACGCCGCATCGTTTTCAGAATGCGGCTGTTGATGTGTTGCAGCGGCAGATCGAAATAGTCGAGCGTTTTGTTTCCGCTCACGAGGTAGTCGATAAGCTGGTAGCTCAGCTGGGCCGGATACAGATACATGAGTCGAAGCCAAGTGACGGCATCGATCTTGTCCAGCTCTTTCAGCAGATCCATGATGCCGGGACGGTCAGGAAGGTCATAGCCATAGAGCGTGGCTTCCTGCGAGACGAGAATAAGCTCCTTCTTGCCGTTGGCGGCCAGAAAGTTCGCCTCGCGCAAAATAGATTCCATCGGGCGACTGCGGTAGCTCCCCCTCAGGGCGGGGATTGTGCAGTACGCACAGCCGCGGTCACAACCGTCTGAGATCTTCAGATAGGCGTACGGCAGATCATCCGTTATGAGGCGGTTGTGCCAGTCGAGATAGGCCAGCTTCCGGGTGTCGACGCCCACGAAGCGGTCATGCCTCCGGGATTCAGTGACCGCCTGGGAAATGGCATCGAGAGTGCCATGGCCAAAAGCGCCATCCAGTTCCGGCATGCCCCGCAAAAGTTCGTTACCGTGACCCTGAGTGAGACATCCCGAAGCATAGAGGGTTCTCAGGCGGCCCTCCTTTTTCAACCGGCCCAGCCTGAGAATTTCACCGATAGACTCCTCCTTTGCCGGCAATATGAAACCGCAGGTATTGACTATTATGGAATCCGCTTCTTCGGGAGTCATGACCGGTTCGTGCCCGGCTTCAACCAGGCGAGCGGCGATGTAATCGCCGTCGACATCGTTCTTGGGACAGCCCAGCTTGTGAATATAGAACTTCATGGACTACAGTCGTACTCTTTCAACGGAATCAGGGAAGGCCGGTTCAAAGTTTTTCGGGCTGCAGTCAAGGCCGGTTTCCTGCTTCTTAATCAGGATACGGGTCAGCTCGTCATTGACGTCATAGTATTCGATGAACCGGATTTTCAGGGCCTCGGGTTCAATGCGGATGGTCATGGAATCCGGCATATTGCCCCTGACAGCCTCTTTTCTCACCAGCCAGTAGTCGGAATCCGGTTCGATGATGCGGGAGTGGTAGAATTCATCGAGACGGGTTATAAACGATATTTGATTCCCGAAGACGAAATCGGAGTCAGGTTCTTCTATGACCACCTGGTTGTTTTCCCGGGAATAGCTGTAAAGGTGTCTGGCGTCATAGAGATACCGGTCGTCGTTGATGTCGACTCGATAGCGGCCGTCGGCGGCGATCAGGGCCACGCCGGAGGTAGAGTCG
>JAOUEU010000329.1 GCA_029858555.1 Candidatus Zixiibacteriota bacterium | reverse complement strand
GCTGACCTGGTAGCTCACAGACGGCGGAAGGAGTCGTCCGAGGCCGTGGACACCGGCCGGCGGGACTTCCTGAGGGTGGCCGCCGCAGGGCTGCCGGTGACGGCGGTGGCTACGAGCGTTTCGGGGATAACAGGCGCTTTCTCGGATGTCAGAGTAGAGACTAAGGTGATGCGCATTGACAATCTTCCGGACGAGCTCGAGGGCCTGAGGATCCTCCACCTGTCGGATCTTCACCTTATGCACTATGTCACCCTGGAGGATCTGACCATGGTTCTGGCTGAGGCCGAAAGTCTGCAGCCGCACCTGGTGCTTCTAACTGGAGACGTGGCCGATGACTTGCGGCTGTTGCCCGACGCGCTGGCTATGCTGGAGACTTTCGCGGCGCCCCTCGGCGCTTTTGCCTGTCTCGGCAACCACGAGTACTTCCGGGGCGTGCATCATGTACGGCGTATCTTCGACAGTTCGCCGGTGCCTCTCCTGGTGGACAAGGCCGTGAAGCTGGAGCTTGGCTCGACCTCATTCTACGTCGCGGGTATCGACGATCCCCGACTCATGGGTGCCAAAGACCATGCCTTTTTCAGGCGGACAATCGATGCCGCTCTGGAACAGGCCGGCAGCGGGGATTTTTTCATCCTGATGAGTCATCGCCCGGACGCTCTGGACTACGCCTCGGAGGTCGGCGTGAATCTGACCCTTGCCGGTCACACCCACGGCGGGCAGATTGGTCTTGGCGGACGGTCTCTGTTTGAGAGCGCGTGGCCCGACCGTTATCTGTGGGGTCACTACCAACGGCGTGAGAGTCACCTTTATACTTCTTCAGGAGTGGGTCACTGGTTTCCCTTTCGTCTGGGATGCCCGCGCGAAGCACCCGTCATCGAACTGGTCCGAGCGTAAAATTCCCCTCTGAAAACCGGCCCGGTCGGCACATCGCCCCCTCGAAAAGGCGGCACTTTTTTCTTGCCCGTCCCCAATTTTTCCTTGCAAAAAAAATAAAAATCAATTTATGTTTCATAGGAGAACGGCGTAAATACAGTGGGTAAGGGGACACTTTTTAGACGACAACAGGTAAAGTTATTGTAATAAAATTCAACCTTTCAAACCTTAATGCTAAAGGAGCAACAGATGGCTATTAAGAAGAAAGCGACGAAGAAGACCACTGCCAAGAAGAAGGCGGCGCCCAAGAAGAAGACCACCAAGAAGGCTGCTTCCAAGAAAACAGCCAAGAAGAAGGTAGCAGCCAAGAAGAAACCGGCCAAAAAGAAAGCGGCACCCAAGAGGAAGACCGCGGCCAAGAAAAAAGCGGCTCCCAAAAGAAAAACCGCCAAGAAGAAAGCCGCGCCTAAGAAAAAGGCCACTGCCAAGAAGAAACCGGCCAAAAAGAAAGTGGCCTCCAAGCGCAAGCCGAATCCCGCTTTCATGCGTCCGATGACTCTCTCGGCTGAACTGGGCGCTGTCGTCGGCACCAAGCCAATACCGCGCACGGAAGTCACCAAGAAAATCTGGAGCTACATCAAGAAGAACAATCTTCAGGACGCCGTCAATCGTCGGATGATAAACGCCGACGAAAAGCTGAAGAAGATCTTCGGCGGCAAGAAAAAGGTGTCGATGTTTGAGATGACCAAACTGGTCAACAAACACATGAAGTAGTTTTCTGGTTTTGTCCACAAACGGGTCGGAGGCTTTCCGGCCCGTTTTTTTTGTGTGGGGAGGGGTCAAATGCGGCCGCGGGCGTACCAGGGTGCAGACCTTTTTCCCTTGGAAATCCGGCCGCCGGGTATTATCCTTCTCCGGCAGGTACATTTCCCATGTAATAGGAGGAACAGAGTGATGGTTCGTACACAGCAATCGCATCAATGGCTGCCGTTAATTCTGTTGTTGGCGACGATCATGGCAGGACCGGCCTGCAACCAGGCCGTCCCGGCCGACCCGCCGGTATCAAAGGTCGAAGTAGTAGTGGATACTCTTCACGGCCACGGCATCGAAGACCCTTATCGCTGGCTGGAGGAACAGGACAGCTCCGATACCAGGGTCTGGATCGACGCTCAGAATAGATACACCCAGTCCGTCCTTGAGAGGATCTCGGGCAGGGAAAAAGTGAGACAACGACTCACGGAACTTATCAAGGTCGACCGCATCGGGCGGCCCATTGAGCGCAACGGTCGTTATTTTCTCTACAAGAGAGCGGCCGACCAGGACCAGTACGTTATATACAAGCGCGAAGGGCTTCACGGCGCCGACGAGGTGCTTGTCGACGCCAATGCCATGAGCACGGATCATTCTGTCAGTTGTGACATACTGGACATTTCCCGGGACGGTAAGCTGCTAGCCTACACCGTTCAGCGGGGCGGCGAGGACGAGAAAGAGGTTCGTTTTCTGGATGTTGAGACCGGACAGGAACTGGCCGATGTCTTTCCCCGCGCCAATTACTTCGGCCTCTCCATAACCGCCGATAACAGAGCGCTGTATTACTGTCTGTATGATTTCGAAAAGGGTGCGCGCGTATACTATCACGCCTTTGGCGCCGATCGCGCCGAGGACAAGCTCATCTTCGGCGAAGGATACGGTCCGGAGAAGATCATAGGCTGCGAACTTTCCGAGGACCGGCGCTATCTCCTGCTTCCCGTGTACTACGGTTCCTCGGGCACCAAGAATGAATTTTATTATTTGGATGTTGCCAAAGGCGGGCCCGTCAAGACACTGGTCAACGATATTGAGGCCAGGTTCTACGGACAGGTGGCAGGCGGCAAAATCTTCGTGCAGACCAACTGGGAGGCGCCCAATTGGCGCATACTTGCCGTCGATCTCAGTAAGCCTGCCCGAAAGTACTGGAAGGAGATCATCCCTGCCAGCGACGCCGGGATAGAAGACTTTTCTCTGGCCGGCGGGAAGATTTTTGTCGCCTACCTCGAGAATGTTAGTTCGCGCGTGAAGATATTTGAACCGGACGGCAAAGAGACGGGAGAATTGCCCGTTCCGTCGCTGGGTTCGGTCACCGGTATCATCGGCCAATGGGACGGCGATGAGCTGTTCTATCAATTCAGTTCATACCATATCCCGTCGACCGTCTATCGTTACGATGTGGCCACCGGCGAGCAGGAAATTTTCACCCGCCGCAACGCCCCGGTGGATACCGACAAAA
>JAOUEU010000075.1 GCA_029858555.1 Candidatus Zixiibacteriota bacterium | reverse complement strand
AAGGACTCACTCGGCTGAAATGCAAAGTCACGGCCATCGACACCGACAAAACCAGGGTGCAGTCGCTTCAGGATTACTCGCAAATTGTGGCTATCCTGGCCGATGCCACCGACCGCAAGTTTCTCGAAAACCTCAATCCGGGGCAGTTCGATTGTGTCATTATCTCCACCGGTGAGGACACCAATGCGGCTATCCTGATTACGCTCTATGCCAACGAGCTGGGGGCGCGGAGGATTATCGTCAAGGCCAAGTCGGACGATCACGCCCGGATTCTATCCAGGGTAGGAGCGACTGAGACGGTCATTCCCGAAGAGCAGATGGCCACCAAGCTCTCACGCTCGCTGGCACAGCCCAACCTCATTGATTTCTTGCCGTTGGCCAATCAGTATGTCGTGGCGGAGATAGAACCACCGGCCCATTTTATCGGCAAGACTCTGCAGGAGCTTCGGCTGCGAAGTGAGTATCACGTCCAGGTGATCGCCGTGCGCAAACGCCCCACCGAGGAGTTCATCTTTGTCCTTAGCGGCGAGTACACGATCGAGGACGTCGATGTTCTGGTGCTGGTGGGCAAAGAGGAACATGTCCGGGCACTGCGGGCGTGAAGGTTGATACCATCATTTGGGCTTTGTCACGCCAGCCACGGTTTATTCTGTCATTCTCCTGCATTCAGAACGCCAAACAAAAAACCCCTCTCGCATTTGCCAGAGGGGTTTTATTTAATCCCGGCAGCTTTCTACTCTCCCACATCGTCTCCGATGCAGTACCATCGACGTAGACGGGCTTAACTGCTGTGTTCGGAATGGGAACAGGTGTTTCCCCGTCGCTATTGCCACCGGAAAGCTTTTCACAGTATTTTTGGAAGGCGCGGTGTCACCCAACAGGCTGTGCAAGAGTGCCACAATGGCCTTTAGGTAAATTTAGATCGATTAAGCCTCACGGCCGATTAGTATCACTCGGCTGAACATATTACTATGCTTACACCTGTGACCTATCAACCTGGTCATCTTCCAGGGGCCTTTAGAAGCATAAAGCTTGGGAAATCTATTCTTGGAGGGGGCTTGGTACTTAGATGCTTTCAGCACTTATCCCTTCCCAACGCGGCTACCCTGCGATGCGGCTGGCGCCACAACAGGTGCACCGGCGGTTGGTTCAACCCGGTCCTCTCGTACTAAGGTCAACTCTCCTCAAATTTCCTGCGCCCGTATCAGATAGGGACCGAACTGTCTCACGACGTTCTAAACCCAGCTCACGTACCACTTTAATTGGCGAACAGCCAAACCCTTGGGACCTTCTTCAGCCCCAGGATGTGATGAGCCGACATCGAGGTGCCAAACCCCCTCGTCGATATGGACTCTCGGAGGAGATCAGCCTGTTATCCCCGGAGTACCTTTTATCCGTTGAGCGACGGCATTTCCATGCACAACCGCCGGATCACTAAGACCTGCTTTCGCACCTGCTCGACCTGTATGTCTCGCAGTTAAGCTCCCTTATACCTTTACGCTCTAAAGCCGATTACCATCCGGCCTGAGGGAACCTTTGCGCGCCTCCGTTACGTTTTTGGAGGCAACCGCCCCAGTTAAACTACCCGCCTGACACTGTTCCTGGACCTGGTTCAAGGCCCGAGGTTAGACATTCGATAGCACAAGGGTGGTATTTCACCGGTGGCTCCACCGATCCTAGCGGACCAGCTTCAACGCCTCCCACCTATGCTACACATGCGATACCCAACACCAATGTCAGGTTATAGTAAAGGTTCACGGGGTCTTTCCGTCCCGATACGGGTAAACGGCATCTTCACCGCTGCTACAGTTTCACCGGGCCTCACGTTGAGACAGTGCCGCAGTTGTTATACCATTCGTGCAGGTCGGAATTTACCCGACAAGGAATTTCGCTACCTTAGGACCGTTATAGTTACGGCCGCCGTTTACTGGGGCTTCAATTCAGCGCTTCGCCCGCCGAAGCGGGCTGACACCTCCTTTTAACCTTCCAGCACCGGGCAGGTATCAGTCCCTATACGTCGTCTTGTGAGACTTGGCAGAGACATGTGTTTTTAGTAAACAGTCACCGCGGCCATTTCTCTGCGGCCACTTTCGGCTCCATACGGAAGTATATCACCTACTCATGGCACTCCTTTTTCCGAAGTTACGGAGTCAATTTGCCGAGTTCCTTAACGTGAGTTAACCCGAGCACCTTAGGATTCTCTCCTCGCCTACCTGTGGCGGTTTGCGGTACGGACAACGAAGCAACTAGCATAGAGGTTTTTCTTGGCAGCATGATTACGGTCAGTTCAGGTCTAGGACCACCCCATCACCTCTCAGTGTTAGAATCGTGGATTTGCCTGCGATTCCCACCTACAGGTTTAGACCGACACAACCATCGGCCGGCTGACCTTCACTTCTGCGTCACCCCATAGCTTAAAACGCGACTTCGCCGGTACAGGAATTTTAACCTGTTTCCCATCGACTACGCCTTTCGACCTCGTCTTAGGCTCCGACTAACCCTGGGAGGTTTAACCTTGCCCAGGAAACCTTAGGCTTTCGGTGAGCAGGTTTCTAGTCCTGCTTTATCGCTACTCGTTCCGACATAATCTCTTGTCTGCCGTCCAATCAGCCTTACGACTGACCTTCACTCAGCAGACAATGCTCCCCTACCGCTCGCGCCGAAGCGCAAGCCCACAGCTTCGGTGCCATGCATAGTCCCTAGGAATTATCGGCGCAAAATCACTAGACTAGTGAGCTGTTACGCATTCTTTAAATGGTGGCTGCTTCTAAGCCAACATCCTAGCTGTTTGAGTAATTTCACATCCTTTGTCACTTAGCATGACTTGGGGACCTTAGCTGGTGGTCTGGGTTGTTTCCCTCTCGGCAATGAAGCTTATCCCTCACTGCCTGACTCCCGGAGAACATCTGACGGCATTCGGAGTTTGATTGGGTTTGGTAGCCTTGTAGGGCCCCTAGCCCATTCAGTGCTCTACCTCCGTCAGACTATATTCCGAGGCTAACCCTAAAGTTATTTCGGGGAGAACCAGCTATTTCCAGGTTTGATTGGCCTTTCACCCCTATGCACAGCTCATCCCCCAGTTTTTCAACACTGGTGAGTTCGGACCTCCGGCTCGTTTTACCGAGCTTTCATCCTGGCCATGCATAGATCACCTGGTTTCGGGTCTACTCCCTGCCACTAAACGCCCTATTCAGACTCGCTTTCGCTGCGGGTGCACCAGGATTTGGCTTACCCTTGCGACAGAGAAGTAACTCGCCGGATCATTATTCAATAGGCACGCCGTCAGTCCGGTCGCTCCGAAGAGCTTCCATTCCTCCGACCGCTTGTAGGCACACGGTTTCAGGTACTATTTCACTCCCCTCCCGGGGTACTTTTCACCTTTCCCTCACGGTACTAGTTCACTATCGGTCACAGCGTAGTATTTAGCCTTGCCTGATGGTCCAGGCGGATTCGAACAGGATTCCACGTGTCCCGCCCTACTTGGGAGAACCAAAAGGAGCCACATGCATTTCGGCTACGGGGCTATCACCCTGTATCGCCGACCTTTCCAGGTCATTCGCCTATACATGCGGTTTGTAACTCCTTGACCCGTCTGTCGCCGGGCCCATTGGCTCCCTCGACCCCGAAAGCACAACACCGACAGGTTTTAACGTGCCACTCGGTTTAGGCTCTTCCCCGTTCGCTCGCCGCTACTAAGGGAATAACTATTGTTTTCCTTTCCTGCAGGTACTTAGATGTTTCAGTTCCCTGCGTTCGCTTCCTGCACCTATGTATTGAGTGCAGGATGACCGGGCGTAACCCCGGCCGGGTTGCCCCATTCGGACATCTCCGTCTCAAAGGTTGTTTGCACCTAAACGAAGCTTATCGCAGCTTACCACGTCCTTCATCGCCTCACTGTGCCAAGGCATCCACCGCGTGCCCTTAGTAGCTTAATCGAAACTTACCTAAAAGCACTCTTGTGTGTACACTGTATTACACAGCCTATTGGAAGACACTATTTACGTCTTTCCAGAAATACTATGAAGTTGTCAAAGAACCATGCGCCGCCCAAGGCGGCTGACTTTATATCAAACTATAAAGTTCTAATCGCCTAATCTGGAGATGACCGGGCTCGAACCGGCGACCTGTGGCTTGCAAAACCACCGCTCTCCCAACTGAGCTACATCCCCGACCTCAATCAAACTGGGCCTAAGTGGAGTTGAACCACTGACCTCGCGCTTATCAGGCGCGCGCTCTAACCAACTGAGCTATAGGCCCGATTCATATTCCAACTTATCGCCCCCTGATGGCGGCAATATTTTACAAATAGTCACGGGAAGCAGAGAGATTCGCCCTGCCTGTTTCCGCTCGACCTCGAAGTGAGCGAATCGCGTCTGCGATCCGCAACACACCGTGCTCCTTAGAAAGGAGGTGATCCAGCCACAGCTTCCGCTACGGCTACCTTGTTACGACTTAGCCCCAGTCGCCAGTATCACCTTAGGCGCCGCCCTCCTTGCGGTTAGGCAAACGACTTCGGGTGCTCCCAACTTCCGTGGCTTGACGGGCGGTGTGTACAAGGCCCGGGAACGTATTCACCGCTGCCTGCTGATCAGCGATTACTAGCGATTCCGCCTTCATGGAGTCGAGTTGCAGACTCCAATCCGAACTGAGGCCGGTTTTGGGGATTAGCTCCACCTCGCGGTCTTGCAACCTTCTGTACCGGCCATTGTAGTACGTGTGTAGCCCTGGGTATAAGGGCCATGAGGACTTGACGTCATCCCCACCTTCCTCCAGCTTATCACCGGCAGTCTCCATAGAGTCCCCAGCATAACCTGATGGCAACTATGGACAGGGGTTGCGCTCGTTGCGGGACTTAACCCAACACCTCACGGCACGAGCTGACGACAGCCATGCAGCACCTGTGCAAGGACCCCCGAAGGGGCGGTCGACTTTCACCGACTTTCCCAAGCATGTCAAACCCAGGTAAGGTTCTTCGCGTTGCCTCGAATTAAACCACATACTCCACCGCTTGTGCGGGCCCCCGTCAATTCCTTTGAGTTTCAATCTTGCGACCGTACTCCCCAGGCGGGGCACTTAATGCGTTAGCTGCGGCACCGAGGGGGTCGATACCCCCGACACCTAGTGCCCATCGTTTACCGCTAGGACTACCAGGGTATCTAATCCTGTTTGCTCCCCTAGCCTTCGCGCTTTAGCGTCAGTATCAGGCCAGAAAGTCGCCTTCGCTACCGGTGTTCTTCCAGATATCTACGCATTCCACCGCTACACCTGGAATTCCACTTTCCCCTCCTGTACTCAAGACCGACAGTATCGAATGCAGGCCGGCAGTTAAGCTGCCGGTTTTCACACCCGACTTGAAGGCCCGCCTACGCGCCCTTTACGCCCAGTGAATCCGAACAACGCTCGTCCCCCCCGTATTACCGCGGCTGCTGGCACGGAGTTAGCCGGGACTTCCTCTGTGGGTACCGTCAGGAACAGGTCAGTGACTACCCGTTCGTTTCTTCCCCACTGACAGGGTTTTACACTCCAAGAAGCTTCATCACCCACGCGGCGTTGCTGCGTCAGACTTGCGTCCATTGCGCAATATTCCCTACTGCTGCCTCCCGTAGGAGTCTGGGCCGTATCTCAGTCCCAGTGTGGCCGGTCACCCTCTCAGGTCGGCTATCCATCGCAGCCTTGGTGGGCAGTTACCCCGCCAACAAGCTAATGGACCGCGGACTCATCCTCAAACGACAGGTTGCCCCGCCTTTGACCACCGGGGGATGCCCCCCAGCGGTGTTATCCGGTATTAGACCCCCTTTCGAGGGATTATCCCGGATTCAAGGGCAGATTGTCCACGTGTTACTCACCCGTTCGCCACTTTACTCATCCAACCGAAGCCGGATTTTCTCGTTCGACTTGCATGTATTAAGCACGCCGCCAGCGTTCGTTCTGAGCCAGGATCAAACTCTCCGCAAATATTAAAAAATATTTAACTTCAAGTCTAAATCCCGAATCGCATCACAAACGTGTGCATTATTCGGAAATCAAGATCAAGATTTGATAGACCTCAAGAATAAACTTGGGATCCGCGAAACCAAGACAAAGTTTATCTACTCTTGCTTCCACATGACTATTTAGCTGTCAAAGAACAATCGTCAAAAAAAGCTGCCCGACATCAATGTCCGGCAGAATCACATAATAACAACTAACCGAACCTTGTCAAGCCTTTTTCATTTACTTTTTCAAAAAACTTCGCCTTTTTTGACCGGCCCGGCTCCGTAACCGAGCCAAAAAAATGACTCCAAAATTTGACTGCAGATCAAAGATTGAGCCATCATCAACTATCGGTATAATATCATAATACTTTATCTCACTAGTGTCAACAACTATCGGCAAATCTGATCAGAAATCCTCCTGCCCGTCCGGTTCCCTTCCCGCCGACAAAAACAGTCGCCGGCTCGGCCAAGAGCTGGAAGTTCCGGCGACAGGCCGAAGTCTACCGCCACCTGTCCTACAACCTTATTCAGGCACCGGTTGTTCCAGGTTTTTTGGGGATTGCCGGTCGAGGCTTAAAAGGCAACCGGTAACCGGCATGCTCTGTCTGCCCCCTCAGGCTGCCCGCACAATTGCGCCTGGCCTGCAAAGACGACTCGCGCCACACCGGGGCACCCGTCTGTTCTGCCCACGGATATAACCCAAGAATAAAGTTCGACAGGCATCCGTAGTGTTCCGTGGAGCAACTCATTTGTGTGAAGGCAATAAAATTCATCCACCCACGGTAAAAACCCAACGGTGGGTGAAACCTTACGGCGCACGAGTCGTACACCATGTTAGAAGGCACGCTTCCGCAAGAAACTTAATATCAAGGTTTTAGGACAGTGAAAGCTTTCTTTCGAGTAGTTTTGTCGCTGATCCTGACGGTGGGGTCCGTTCAGGCGCAGCAGAGTACAACCGGTCCCGAGCGGCCACCCGGAGTCGACCAAGGCGTGAAGCGTGTAACGGAAGGGGAAAACGTGGTGATTCCGGGTGTGCCCGCATATTTGTGGCACCACGGCTGCGGACCGACGGCCCTCGGGATGGTGATCGGGTACTGGGACGGCCGCCTTTATCCCGACATGGTTCCCGGCGACGCCTCGACGCAGACGGCGGCGGTCAATGCCATGATAGCCGATGACGGTGATCAGGCGGTCTGCGGCATCGCGGCATCCAACCACTTCCAGGACTACGCCTGCCCGCTTGATTCCGCGGGCTGCCTGACTCCCGACAAGTCGCAGACAGGAGGGGCACATTACGACAACTGCCTCGCCGACTTTATGTTCACCTCGCAAAGCGACATGGGTAACTGTTATGGGCAGACCTGGTATGGTCATATCACCGACGCCTTCATTCAATACGTGGATCTGGTCGCCCCCGAGGCCTTGCCCGATGCCAATTCGTTCCCCTTCTATTGGTTTAGCTGGGACAACTACAAAGACCAGATTGAACGCGGCCGTCCTATGCTTTTCCTGGTCGACATCGAAGGCGACAATTCCCCGGATCACTTAGTCACGGCCATCGGCTACAACGACGCAACTATGGAGTATGCCGTGTATGATACCTGGGACACCGAAATCCACTGGTACCCATGGCGGGAGATGCAAGAAGGGAGTCCCTGGGGAATCTTCGGCATCGCCCGGTTCGGAGTGGAAACGATATGTGCCGACGTTGATGGCGACGGCTTCGGTGACCCCGGCCACCCGGAGAATATGTGTCCGACGGACAACTGCCCCAATGTCTATAATCCTCTCCAGGAGGACAGAAATTCAGACGGCATCGGTGATGCCTGCTGTTGCGTGGGACTGCGAGGCAACATCAATGGCGACCTTGAAGACAAGGTCAACATCTCGGACATAACTTATCTGGTGAAACACCTCTTTGCCATACCCTCCGGTCCCGGGCCGGGGTGCATCGAGGAAGCCAACGCCAACGGCGACACTCTTGAAAAATTCAACATCTCCGATGTGACGTACCTGGTCAAGTACCTGTTCGGCATCCCCCCCGGACCGGCTCCCCCGGCCTGCCCTTGATTATCGCGTGGAAGGATAGGCGTGCGCATGAGTCTCCAGTCAGGCCGCTCGGTAGCGTGATCGCCTTTCGTCTTGATACCGGCGCCGGTGCGGACTATATTGACTCCTTATGAGTTTTCACCAGAGGCTGTCGCGGGCTTATGTGTAGCGCCGACGGAGAAGGCACGACCGGCGGCACGAGCAGGTTCGCTCCGGCTCGGCTGATAAAGCTGCTTCAGTTGCTTTTGCTGGTGGTGTTTGCGGTGGTATTGCTGCGAAACGCCTGGGTCTGTGATGACGCCTACATAACCTTTCGCACCATTGACAATTTTCTCAACGGCCAGGCCCTGAGCTGGAACACGGCCGAGCGCGTGCAGGCTTACACGCACCCGGCATGGATGTTCCTCATGATGTTCCTCAATGCCATCACCGGCGAGTTTTTTCTTACTGTTATCTTTTTGTCGTTCGTCCTTACGCTGGCCGGGGCGGTTTGGCTTGTTTACCGTGGCGCCGCCCGCTCAGCCGCAGGCATACTGGGCCTGCTTCTTCTTATGCTGTCAAAGGCATTTGTGGATTACTCGATGTCCGGTCTTGAGAATCCGCTGACCCACCTCTTAATCGTCCTGTTCCTCTATGTCTACTTTGCCCGTAAGTCTGACCGTCATACCTTGTTTCTGCTCTCTTTCACGGCCGGCCTGGCCGTGTGCAATCGCATGGACACGATTCTGCTGTTCGCTCCCGCCATAGCCTATGCCTTCTGGAAAGTTCGATCGTGGAGAGCCCCGGTAGTCATCATCGCCGGATTTGCGCCCGTCCTGCTGTGGGAGTTGTTTGCGCTGTTCTATTATGGTCTGCCCTTCCCGAACACTTATTACGCCAAACTGCACACGGGCATCGCGAAGGCGGACCTGGTGCGGCAGGGCCTGTATTATCTTTGGGACTCGCTGAGGGCAGACCCGCTGACCCTGCTCGTCCTTGCAGCCGGGTGCATCCTGCCCGTTGCTCTGAAGGAGCTTAGAAAATTGCCGGTAGTCATCGGCACACTGGTTTATACCGGCTATGTCGTTTATATCGGCGGCGATTTCATGAGTGGCCGCTTCCTGGCGGCGCCGTTTTTGTGTGCAGTGGTTATCATCGCTCACAGCGATCTTTCACGGCTGGGCAAGAAGCGGTTTGTACTCTACGCCGCGGCTTTGCTTGTCGGCCTGGCCTCGCGTCATTCGCCCATATACAGCACGGCCGATTACGGCGGTGAACTCGATTACGAAACGATAATCAACCGGCAGTCGGGTATCGCCGACGAACGGGCGCATTATTTCTTCAGTTCCTCGCTTCTGAACTGGCGCTCCGGGGTTGAGATGCCGAACCATCACTGGGCCGAGCAGGGACAGAATATCCAGGCGCAGGGGACGGTCCTGGTGACTAAATCGGCGATCGGTTATTTCGGCTTTTTTGCCGGCCCCAAAGTCCATATTATTGATGACATGGGTCTGGCCGATCCGCTCCTGGCCCGCCTGCCGGTTTCCGATCCGAAAAAGTGGCGTATCGGCCATTTCCGGCGTCAACTGCCCTACGGTTATATTCAAAGCCTTCGCTACGGCAGCAACCTGATTAAAGACAGCGGCCTGGCGCAGTATTATCAACACATCAAGTTCATCAGCCGCGGCGAGCTGTTCAGTCCCGGCAGAATCACCGAGATTGTCAAACTCAACCTCGGATACTACGACTCTTTGTTGAATGCCTATCGGCATGAGCCCCTTACGGAGTATTCACTCAAGCAAGTAACAGCGATGCAGGTATCGATTGACACGGCATCGAGGGTGACCGGCTATCTGGTTATACCATCCCGGGGGATCGAGATTGACCTGGAGGCTACCTGCCTTAACCAGCGAATGGAAATCGGGCTGGACAACGACGATGACTACATCGTGGTCTTCATTAAAGCCGGTACGGAACTGAGCGACTTCATCGCCCCGGCTCAAACCGACGGTCCTTCGGGAATGTCGGTGCAACTGGTCAACATACCGGGCTGGGTCAGGGCCAACGGCTTTGACCGGCTGCGTGTTTATCCCTACCGAGGTGACGGCGTTTATCGGCTGGGATATTTGAAACTTCTTGAATAGATTCTCGCCTGTGTACCGTGAGTTGAATGTGTGACCGGCGGATTTTGACTTTGACTGTCAGTCCATTTGTTTATATTAGAGCATGCCGGACAACAGCAACGCCACCCGTCTCAACCATTATCGCCGCTGGCTGATACCGCTAATCCTTTTCTCCCTGTCGTTCGCCGTGCGGCTGGCGCACCTGGTGCAGGTGCAGTCGATGCCCACCTTTAACTTCCCCGTCATGGATGAGAAGTACCACGTTGAGTTGTCTGCTCGCATCAATTCTGATGATGGCTACGGGGCGGAACCATTCTACCGGGCCCCGCTGTACCCTTACGTGTTCGCATTTCTGCACAGAATAACCGGCTGGTCGCTTTTCTGGCCGCGTCTTATACAGGTCGTTTTGGGCTCCTTGTTGCCCGTCCTGATATTCCTCTTCGGACGAAAGTTATTTGGCAACCCCGTGGCGCTGTGGGCGGGTGCGGTGGCCGTGGTATATCCCACTTTCTTGTATTATGATGTCTCGCTGTTGATCACTTCCCTGATGATCCTGCTGACGCTGCTTCTGGTGTGGCAGTTATACCGCTGTCAGGAGCGGGCCGGCCCGGTCAATTTTCTCGTCGCCGGGGTGATGCTCGGCCTGGCGGGACTGGCCCGACCCAACATACTTGTTCTCGGCCCGGTGTTGATTGTCTGGATCTGGCTCATTATTCGGCCTCTGACGGGCCTGAGAAAGGCGATTACAGGTTACGTCCTCATCGGCCTCGCGGCTTTCGTGGTTATCCTGCCGGTGACTATTCGCAACTATGCGCAAGGCAACGACCGGGTGTTTATCGCCTGGCAAGGCGGATTCAACTTCTACCTGGGCAATAATCGTCTTGCCAGCGGCTGGTCGGCCACCGTTCCGGGAATCGACTTCACCTGGGAGGGTGGCTACCGCGAAGCCATAGCTATCGCCGAGCAGACCACCGGCAAACGGCTCAAGCCGTCGGAAGTGTCCAGCTTCTGGTACGACCGGGCTTTTGAAGACATCGGCCGCGACCCGGGTGCCTTTGTCGCTCTTATGGTAAAGAAGCTGCGCTTGTTTTTTAACGGGTATGAAATCCCCAATAACCAGGACATGTATTTCGTGCGTAATTTTTCCTGGGTGCTCAAGATTCTGATGTTTGCCGGGCCGGTGTTTTTTCCGTTCGGCATAATTGCCCCCCTGGCCCTGCTCGGTATCGCCTTTTCGCTGGGCCAATGGCGCAAATATCTGCTTTTATACCTTGTTCTGGCCGCCTACGTGGTCACCTTGCTGTTGTTCTTTGTCTGTGCCCGCTTTCGCCAGCCTCTGATGCCGATCCTGCTTCTCTTTGCCGTTTTCGGAGTGCACGGTATCTATCGGCAACTTGTTGACAGGAGATGGAAAGTTCTGATTCCTTCGGTGCTGGCTCTGGCGCTTCTTTTGGTCGAATCCAACCACGATATGCTGCACCTTGACCGCACCCGGCTGGATGCCGAAAATCGGCTCAACATGGGCATGGCGTATCTCGAACGGGGTCAGCTGTCCGAGGCGTACGCCGAGTTCAAAAAGTCCGTTCTGATAGATTCCACCTTTGCCTCCGGTCATAACAACCTCGGTATCGTGGCCACTCGTCGCGGCAACGTGGCTGAGGCCTGCGAGCACTTCAGAAAGGCGGTGAAGTTCGAGCCATTCGTACCCGACCGGTACGCCAATCTGGCTACCTGTTTGGCCGAGCGAGGTGACATTGCCGCGGCCGTGCAGGTCATGGAGAAAGCCGTGCAAGCCATACCCAATCACCCGGCCGTTCTATGCAAGCTGGGTATGATCTACGCCGAGGCCGGTCGCATCGAGGACGCCCGGCGGGCGATGGAGGGCAGTCTCCGCCTTGACCCGTACAACGTTGAAGTTCAGCAGATGTATCGAAGGCTCAGCGGGAGCGGTCGATAGCGGCTCCCGGTTTCGTGTCGGGAAGGGCAATGGCCGTTCAACCGTTCTTCATCTCTCGCGGCAGAAGCACTATCAACGCGCCACCCATAAACAGCAGCAATCCCAGCGATAGCTGGCCGAAGACATTCCAGGGGGTACTGACAAGGAGCCTGGATTCACCTGGCTGTTGCGGATTATAGTGGATCCTGACAGACGATCCCGCCGGGTATTCGGCGATGCTCTTAACGGCGACCTCGCGGCGTCTTGTTTTGCCGCCGAAGCCGGGCGCGTTGAGGTTACTGTGACCCACGTATGTCACACCTGCCACCCGATATCGGTACTGAACCTCAGGTCGGTAAAGCCTTCCGTCGCCTACGAACGAAGCGGTCACTACACCATCCACAGACGGCCAGTTTCGCATCTCGAGTGATTCACTCAGACGGCCGGCGGCCAGCAACGCGATAATCCCACCCAGGACAAAGATGCCAAGCCCCCCGGTGAAAACGCGCGGTCCGATGCCGGGCAGTCCACGGCGCCAGGCCACGACAATCCTGACTACCACCACGACAAAAGCCGCTGCCAAAAGCAAGACTAAACCGGACATATATCAAACCTCTCACGGCACCGGCCGGTAAAGCCAAATATGAGACACTGCCAAGTTGTTTGTCAACTGACCGATCTGGACGAGTCCCTCCGGCGTCAGTTGTCTTGGTGAAACACGCGTCTTTTCTGCAGCAGGGCCAGAAGCGGAAGCCCCAGAAGATAGCAGGCCACGAGTTGCCCGATGCCTATCATCTGAACGGCAAACCAGTAGTTGACGCCCATTATGGGCGCCAGGTACAGAGCCACACCGAAGGCGTTGAGCACCACCGGTGGCAGGGGGGCAATCAGGATATTCGGGACGAGGCCCTTTGTCCAGATTCGGGCCAGGAAAAAGGTTGCCAACAGGGCCGCCAGCAAAAGAAGTGCGCCGACCACAAACGAATAGCTCCATTCGAGCGGCTTAAACGTGGCGGCCGCCGCCAGCATGGCCGCCACCGAGATCACGATCAAAGCGCCGTCGACAAAGGGCCGCGATTTGCCCTTTTCAGCTCCCCAGACAGCCAGCGTAACGGCGACAAATGAAATCACGGTGAGACCGGCGGCGGCAAAAAAGATGTCAGAGAATGCAAATCGGCTGAGTAGAAATATGCCGGCGAGCCACATCATCAGGATCGGCAGTACCGCCAGGAGGCTGCTTGAAATCCGGCGAGTGAAGTGGTATACCGACCGCGTCAGGAAAGCGGCAGCGAGA
>JAOUEU010000074.1 GCA_029858555.1 Candidatus Zixiibacteriota bacterium | reverse complement strand
TTGAAGAGCTGGCCGATCTGGAAGAAATCCTCATCCTCCCCGCCGTAAATCTCCATGTCGAGACGGGTGTCGTCGATGCCGAAAACATCGTCGCCTTCCATAGAGTAGATCTTCATGCTATCGAGCGAACCGCGATAGTTGATCCGCTCTACATGGAACTCGGGTGTATCGAGGACCGGCACCTGCGGCGGCTTGATCATGGCAACGAAAGCCAGCCCGTCGTTGGCCACGGCGGCGCGCATCAGGAACATGTCGGCGGCTTCGGTGCCGAAGACGTAAGCGGCGTCGTCGGTCGTCCCGCCGGAATCGAAGAGATTGATCTGAGAATCGGCATCACTGCCGAAGAGGTATACGTAGTACGTGTCGCCTTCAATGCCTCCATCTACGGTCAGCTGCGCGTTGACACCGTTGGCTATAGCCTTGGCCGGCGGGATTGCGTCGAAGCCGTCGGGCGCGCTTCCCAGTTCAGGCCCGTTGATGCCGATCTGGACATTGACGTTGAGGATGTCCTGATTATCTTCAGCGGCCGGCAATTCCAACTGGCCAATGCTGTCACCCAGGATATAGGTCGGCTGGTCGATGGACTGCACGCTAATTTTGTCGTCGTTCCCCTGCCCAGCAACGAGCAGCTTCGTGTCGAGGGCCCGCAGGTCGGGCAGATTGTCGAGTTGCGGCGAGAAGGTGACGGTGAAGCGACGCAGAACACCCGGTTCGGGATTGTCCGTCTTGACCACGCTGTCAATAAAGCCTGTTCCTCCGACGAGACGAAGAGCACCAAGAGCCTCCTTGAGCTGGTTTTCGCTCAGATTGTAGGGTAATACCACAGTCTGTTCAGCTCCGGGAACCGTGTCGTCACCCGAGGGATCGGTATCGTCGAGATTCTGGTCGGAAAACTCAAGCACAAAAGCGCCGATGTCGGCGCGGATGTCGATGTTGACGATTTCTGATTTGGGTGCCGGGGTGGCATCCCGGTCACCGTCTTGCGCCTGAACCGGGTTTGTTGTGACTGGATTCAGCATGACTATGGAGCTCACCTCGGTCTGCTGATCCGGGAGGACCTGGGTTTGCAGGACGCGGATGTCATCCTTGCCGTCGCCGCCTTCTATCATTGTCATACCAGAGATGGTATGCACGATGTCCTTGATGCCGGGAGAGTCTGGATAGTCCGGATGATTCGGATCCTGGAGACGGTACTTGGGGAACTCCGTTTTTACACGGATCAGGGAATCTGCCGTACCTCCGTCGGGCGAAAGCCTGTCCAGGTTGAAACCGCCCCCGATAATGAAGGTATCATCGCCGCTACCCAGTAGCACGTCAACGACCTCGAATTCCTCGAACTCGACGCGGCCGTCAATCTCCTTGACAAAATCGTCCCCTGTGTAATCGGGCGTATCGTTGTCATCGATCATGCTCAGCTTCATGTCCAGACCGCTCACAACGCCCACCTCTATCAGCTGGGTGATGCCCATCCTCTCCTCACGGAACGCGGTACTATTTCCGATGTTATTCGAGGTGTCACTGCTATCGTTGATGACAACGGTGTCATGACCCGCCCCGCCGAGAAGCACCACCGGTCCGAGGCCCAAATTGGGCAGGACCGTTCCCAGAATAGCGTCCACTGTACCATCACCAACGGTCAGAAGGTCATCTCCCTCGCCGGATTCCACGCGCACCGCTACGGTCCAGGCAGTGCTCGCCACGGTGATATTGTCGGCATCTCCATAGCCAAAGACCTTAATCTGCAGCACACTGTCAATGGGATCCACCGTAGGGGGCGTGTACGTCACGGTCTGAACGGTGGCGAGATTGAAGGTAATGGTTGAATTCGTCACGGTGATGTCGTCGGCGCCCGATGTGCCCAGGACCTTGATCAGGTCCTGGTCCCAGGGATTGCCGGTATCATCGATAGATGCATTCATGACAACCGTTGAACTCGGTGGGGTACCGCCATGGATGATATATTTGTCCGAACCCTGCTGTCCGTCGAGGGCAAGGCCGGATGCCGATGTTTCAAACACATGAAATACGTCGTCGAGTAGGCCGCCTTTGGCCACAGTGATATCGGAAAGGAGGCCGCTCACCGTATGTTCGTAGCTCGCTTTGACAAGCGGATCGCCGTTCAGCGCTCCCCAGCCAGCAAAAAACGTTCCCGGCGTGTCGCCGAATACAAAGGTGACGTTCTGGCCGAAATTGGTGAAATCGAGAATGTCTGAAGGGCCGCCGCCGGTGACGGTATCACTGCTTCCCGCGCCGAGGAGGGCGTATGTATCGGCGGCGCCATCGCCTGTGCCGCCATCCATCTTGTCATTGCCCTTACCGCCGTCCAGTGTGTCTAAGCCGGCAGCGCCATAAAGTTCGTCATTGCCGTCTTGGCCAAAAAGAATGTCGTTGTCGGCCTCACCATACAGTTTGTCATCGCCCAGTCCGCCGTAGAGCGTGTCGTTTCCGCCTCCGCCTTTCAGTTCATCATTACCGCCATCGCCGTAGAATATGTCAACCTCGTCCCCGCCCTTAATCTTGTCAACGCCATCACCGCCGTGGATCTCGGCTATAATGCCGCTTTCCGTAATCCCAGTGAGGTCGATCTCGTCATTTCCGGCACCGCCGTTGGCCACAATCTTCTTGACATTGCTGAAGCGGAAGAAACCTTCGCTTGTAGACAGCACTGCCACGCCCTCCGAGACATTGAACTGATCCGACCACACGGCCACCTCACCCGCTCCCAAGCTTTTCACATTGATCTTTTCACCGGTGTCCGAAAGGTCTCCCTTGAGACGGTTGGCGGCATTCGGCCCTATGTTGAGGGTTACGACGTTCCCACCCAGATCATCATCATACGTGGCACTGGCCAGGATTGCCGGCCGCTCGAAGGGGAACTCGAATTTGAACAGCGTCAGCTCAATTATCGTAAAGTCCATTTTTATGGTAGTGATGAAAAGGTTAATCTCAATAAAGACACGCAAAAAGAAATCAATCATTCCGGAGACATCAAAGACAGCAAGGGGATTAAAGCTGTTGGCAGCAATATTGGCCACGATTTCGCCGGCCCGCACCTTGCCGTCGTTGTCCAGGTCGGAGAGGTTGAACTCAAAGGTGGCGCGGATGCCTCCTTCGACACCGGCCTTGATGAAGACAAGGGAAACGCCTGCCCCGGCGGCGATCTCGGCCGTAAACGTGACCTCGGGACGGTCATAACCTGTCGCAAAATCGATGTCGGTCAGGAAGAATCCGTTGATGAGGTTCGCCGGGTCCTTAGTGGTCATGAACTGGTTCAGACCCCTGGTGTCGTAGCCGAAACCAAAATCAAATTTCGCGCCGAAACCACCTCCGAAAAAGGCCACCACAGGTCCCCAGATGGGGAATTCCTGGCGGTAGTAGAAGTCGAACCCGAACTCGGGCAGATCATAAGTAAATAGTGTAACGTCGGGCTGTCCAAGGACAAGCTTGAAGATATTCTCCGGCTTAAGGATGTCAAAGTTGAGGCTCCCCTCCTTGGTGACGCCGGAGGTAAAGGTGCTTGTAGCCTCGCTAGCAGTCCCTTCCGTTGTCGGGGCAAAGGCATTATTCAGGTCAAAACCGGAAAGATCAAAATCCTTGAGGGCCGTGCCGCCCGGTTTGGTTACGTCGGAAATCCCAAGATCCAGAGGCTTATCGAACAGGGTTTCATTACTGTGCCAGTCATTGAAGAGACCGGCCGGATCGGTGATGATCAGGTCGCCGAAGTTCAGCCCCACACTGCTTCCGGCATCGTCAACCAGGTCAATGAGGAAATAGAGCACCTGAACCGCATCGAGAAGCGCATCCACCGTTGGTGCGTGCTCCGGGTCAAAGAGCCAAATCAGGTCTTTTACTTGTATGTCAGTCCCGGCAAGATCGGAGATTAACGGTATACGCATGAGCAGCAGGCCGTCAGGCCCGATGAGCCACTCGAGTGGATCGAGGACTCCCTTGATGCCGTCCAGGATGGGTCCTGCGAAGTCCGAGATAAAGGAACCGAGGTCCACGGTGATGTTGCTCAACGCGATGGAAGGAAGCCCAAAGTTCAGCTTTTCACCAGGTGCGTAACCGGTTTCCCACATCAAAACGAAATCGGTGGAGACAGAGGGAAGCACCGTAGCCAGGTCCGGGCTGATGGCGGCAAAATCAACCACACCGTGGAAAAGGAGATCTGCCCCACCGGTGATGTGGGGTTTGACGATATCTCCAAAGGAACTAGCGCCGGAGATGATTTCTGAAAAGGTCAGTTTTCCGTCGCCACTCGGATCAGCGATGTCCACGCCGCCGTTAAGGTAGAGTTTGCTGAATTCGTCCGCTCCAACACCACCTACTCCATCAAGGTCCACTCCATCCGTGATGGTCAGGGCCAGGAAGCCTAAACGACCCTGTGCGCTGGCCGGGGAACCCACTGTGCTGCCAAGGTCCACGCTTATTGTGAGTGTAAGTTCATCTACATTATCGGTTACAAAATAGAATCCCAATTCCTCGTCGATGCCAATGCCGAAGTCCAGAGACCACGTAATCGTGATGGTAGGCTCGATATCGAGATCAAGTCCGAGGAACGGCAGACCAAGGTCGAAAGCAATTTCATTGGAAATTACGATTGTGTTGCCAATGCTGAAATCATACTGGACATAGTGATTATTAGTATCGTCAGGATACCCGCTGACATCTATTGTCGAAACAACAAGGCCCGAGATTGCATTCAGGGCTTCGTCGAGTTTGTTATGGATAAGGTCGATAAGGCCGTAGATGTCCAGGTTGCTCTCCCGAATGAATTTGGCGAGAGGTGTAAGAATGTTGTCCCGTAGGTCTCCGATGAAATTAGCTGCCGGATTGTCGTCAAGGACATCGCCCAGGAAGGGAAGCTTCACTCCCAGGATCTGTCCCTCCAGAGCATCCTGAAGAACCCGGAGCAGTTGGTCGAGTCCACCGACGAGCGTCGCCGGATTTGCAAGCAGATCGAAAAGGGCCGGCGGAGAGGTGAAAAGATCAAGGTCCGGCAGCCGGATTAGCAAGGCCGGCATTGGATCCGGAGTCGGATAGTCTGCGTCCCCGGGTGAAACGGCATCCACATCGGTCGGATTGGCGATGAAATCCGCAAGGCTCTGAATAATAACTTCCAGTTCATTGAATGCCCCAATGGGAATGGGATTGTCCTCGGTGCCCACATAAAGAGGCATCGTGGCAGAACCGTCGCCGGTGATGTTCACAGTGAAGGCACCCAAGTCCGGCAGGGTCACGCCGTCGTCGGGGCTGAACAGGTTAAGGCGGTCATCGGCAGTACCGTCATTATCCACCATGCCAATAGAGATACCGCCGGTCAGATGCGCGTCCCCGCTAATGACAGAAACATTAAAAGGACCGAGACGGGCGGAGAAACCAAGGTTGTTGCCGCTGGCCGAAGCACTGGCCGTGAGCCCCGTCTCACCCATGCCCGTGAAGATGAAGAAGGTTCCGGCGTCAGGGCCCAAAAGGTCAAGGCCCAGGGCGAGGTCAAGATTGATGCCTGCAGTCACATTGAGATCCCCGGAAGCGCTGGCACCCACAAGACTGTTGAGGAAGCTTAGATTACCAGGGATAATTTGAGACAGATCCAGGTTGAAGGGCTGAGAAAGCGAAGTATTCCGGGCAAAGCCAAGGTCGAACTTCAACACACCTTCTGTCTGGTCAAAGGAAAGCCCAAGACTTGGCGGCAGGCCGAGACGGCTCAACAGGGCGTCCTGGAGTTCCTGAAGACTGCCCGCGGGGTTGGCAAACAGGGCGTTGATCCGGTCGCTGTATTCGCCGGCAATGTCTATAATATCCGCGATACTCATATTGACCAGCGGCAGGTCGAAATCGAGTGCTCCAATGATAGCGCCTGCCGGGCCGGACCCGTCGAGGCTACGCAAGAACTGGATAACAATCTGGAGTCCCTGCATAATGCTGTCGAAGCTCAGATCCGTAAAATTGTTGAACACGGCATCCATATCAGGTCCGGTGAAGTTGACGATCAAATCGCCTGGAGTCGGCAGGTTCGTAAACCAGTCGGGTACGTGGAAATCAACGGTCGCAGACGCTGAGGCCCCTGCGACGCCTGACAGAGCGCCGCTTGGCGTCATGGTAAAGTCCACGTCCAAGTCCGTGCTTAGGGTGCCGTCTACCGGGCCAGTGGCAGGAACGTCAATAGTGCCGCCGCCCGGCGCGACAAACTTGAACTTCCCCTGAGACAAGGCATTGAAGACACTGATTGCCTCGCTCGAGGTCGGATTCTGCGGATTAAAGGTTATCCGGTTGTCGCCGTTCACCGGGTCTTTCAGGGAGAGGGCAGCAGTTCCTGATATCGTTCCAGTTCCCGTTAAGTCGACCCCCAGGAATCCGAATGAAGCCGAGGCGGCGATGGAAGCCGAACCGGCGATAGTAGCACCCAAGGTCACATTTTCGACAAAAAATTCGGTAGCCTTAGACCGCTGGGTTTGTCCCCCACCCGACACAAAGCCAAGATGAACGATGGCGCCATTGTTCCCGCCCAGCTCTGGTACCTCAATGGAGAGACTTGTTACGGTTCCCGCTTTGCCCCGAAGCCCGATACGGTTTCCAACGGCCCCGATTTCTTCGCCGACGCGGTAGACCTCTACATCATCCGTACTAAATTTGTTGTTGGGAGCAGGATCAGGGTCACTGGGATTCACGGTCAAGACTAACTGATCATCGATTTTCGACTGCAATAGAGAAACCAGCTCGTCGATGCTGGTAAATCCGGTGGTATCAGCAGCGGATAGGCTGACCGGCACATTGGCCCCGTTCACCACCAGGGTGAAGGATACGTCGTGGCCTACAGAGCCGTCAAAGTGCGCTAACTTTCCGTCATAGCGCAGGGGAGCGCTAAGAATTCCCATTTCCTGATAGGCCGTATCATCGTAGTCAGCGTAGATTTCGATGCGCCGCTCCACCTCGGTGGATGGCCGCAAGGCATTGTAAGAGGTGGTGACCGATGGGGATGACAGGGAGATGCGGCTGCTGCCGCCGTCGACCTTGACAGGAGAATCGAAGTCGATCCGGAGGGATCCGCCCGTAGGCGTTATTCGCAGTGTCGAACCATTCATCACTACGGTGACCCGCTCCGATCTGCCCGCAGCCTGTAAGGCCTTATCGATGGCCGTATCGATGGCGCCGGCAATGTCGGCAATCGCATCCACACGAAGTACGCGGCCCGAGGCAATGGGTGTGGCATCTGTCGCGGCGCTGTCATACACCTTGAACCGCAGGTCGCTGGGTGTCTCGCCGCTGAACGCGGTGAAAGGATCATAACTGGCGTCAAAGGGGGTGCCGGCGGTCTTCAATCCCGTCGTAAGGAATCCCGGCGTGATCCCGCTGCTTATCAGTTGATTATTCACCTGCGTCTGGGCTTGTATGGCCAGATCGGCGAGTGAGGTATTTCCCGTATTACGCGCCACCGTTACGGTAATCGAACTGACCGGGGCCGGATCCCCTCCCAGGTCGGAGATATCGGCGGTGAGCTGATTTACATTGGTTGCGGCCAACGATCCCTGAAATGTAATGGAATAGGTGGTGCCGTTCTTTATAACAGCAATATTGGCTATATCATCGATGCCCGGAAGATCTGCCAAACGGCTCTGGACTGTATCGGCATCGGCGTTATAAGCAATATCCGCTGTCTTATTCCCGTTATAGGCCAACGTGAACGTGCCGCTCATGGCATTGAGGATGGTGAATTCCTGTACTTCATTCGTCCCTTGCTTGCCGTCGGTCACCGTGGCCACGCCAATGGCGGGATTCACGAACAAATCCACCTTGAAATGAGCTACACCAGAAAGGACCCCATCAGAGGCGCCCTTCAGATCGACGGGGAGGGGAATAATGAGATTGGCCGGATCAGTGGAGCCAACATCTGCACCTTTCAGGGTAATCGTGTAGATGCTGTCGTTTCCATCCGTTGCCTTGGTCACGGTAAGTGTATCGTCAGTGGTGGTGGAAAGGTTTCTAAGTTTAGTTTGAACATCATTGCCCGATGCGTTGTAGGCGATATTAGCGGTTTCTTCGCCGCCGAAGGTGAGTGTGTAATTGCCGAAAGTAGCGTTGTTCACCGTGAGGATCTGGACCGCGTTCGTCGTGGCACCCTGGGGCAGGGTGACGACAACGCCGGCCGTGGTATCAGGCGCAAAGATCGGCGGTGTGACATCCACCGTCGAATTGGCATCGAGGTCAATGCCGAAGTCCAGCCCGGCAGTGAGGTTGGCCGTGAGTCCGATGGTGCTCGAGGTCGTGATGCTGGCGAGATCGCCCAGGCCTTTGGTGAAACTGAGGGGGATGCCGCTCACGAGCTGAGGGACGTCCTTATGGCCCTGGTCGTTCTTGAAGGTGATCGTATAGACGTTGCCAGCTTTGCCCACGGTCACATTGTCGCTTGTCGGGCTAGTTTTGATGGAGGGAAGGGCCTCCAGGACCTTTTCAAGATCGGCCGCGCTAATCCCGACGGGAAGTTCACTGGTAAAGGATACCACCCCCTGGCTGTCCGCCATTCCGAGGCGGAAGAAAATCGCATCGGAAGAGACGGTGACCGTCTGGACCTCATTGGCAGGGGGGTTATCATCCCCCTGCGTCGTGGTCGCCACTGATGCGCCGCCGAAGGAGAGCAGCTTGTTGATGTCGAGGTGGAATGTCAATTCCTTAGTTGAGGGATTGTAAGTGGCGCCCAATGCCACTCCTAACTGCGTGGCCATCTCCTGAATGTTGGTGAAGGTCAGGTCGGGTACACCATCGTCGGTGTTGTCGGGAATTAGCATGTTCCCGCTTGCAAAGAGACTGTCCAGTTTCTTTTTGTAGATGGTAGCGAAGTCCAGGATATCGCCGACGGTCTTCCCGGTGAAGGGGATTTCCGTATCCAGAAAGTCGCTCTTGGCAAGGGCTGAAAAGGTGTCCTTAACCTGGGCCAGCATGGATAGGGCTTCAACCGCAGTGATGTTGCCGAAGTCAAGCAAATTGGCGGTGCCATTGGTGACGGTAACGATGGGAATAGCGCCGCTGAAAATGTCAGCACCACTGGGAAGTGTCAAGTCGAGGTTTGCCCCGGCCAGAGCCGTCTGTGTGGCAGCATCCAGGCCCGTGGAAGTCACGCTCACCGGCAGGCTCACCGCGAAACTGGATGTAGGAGGTGCTATTGTCAGGAGGCTCCCAAGAGGCGTACTCGTGAGTTCGGCTATTGTGATCCGGCCGTCGCTGTTAGGGTCATTCACTGTGATCGATACGGAACCGTTGAAGCCAATGCTGCCTGGCCCTATCGTCACACCAAGGAAACCCAAGTTAGCAGGGAACGCCGCAAGCGTAGCCGATCCCTGAACAGCAAGCGTAAGATCAGCGTCATCAAGGAAGAATTGCGACGATGCCGTCGCAATCGCCATGGTCATGCCTGCGGTAAGGTCTGTCTGAATCCTGATATTCGGAGGCGAAGTGAGTGATATTCCGTAATTATCGGCATCCGCGCCGAAATCGAGTTTGTGGTCTTGCTTTCGCTGGGCCTTCAGATCAAAGTCTATAAGCAACTCTAAGCCCCCACCTACCGTTGCGCCCCGATAGTCTAAGGTTAGGTTCTGCAGCCCAACGTCTATCCCAACCCCCGGAGGAGGAGTGAACATCAGCCCCTGCAGGCCGGTGACGAACTCGGAGAGTTTGGTTGATCCACTGAGGATCGCCACTGCATCGGACTTAAAGGTATCGAAGACACCATGCAGGCCAAGAAGGTCTGCCAGGCCGGCGTCAGCAAGCTCCCGGGTCACCAGAGGAAGCCGATTGGCAAGTTCTTCCAAGTCGCTAACGCGATCGGCAAAGCTGACCAGGCTCGTCAGACCGTTAATAATCGCGGTCTTCAGACCGGCCGTGAGGGTGATGTCGATCTTTTCGGCGGGAGATGCCTGGTTCACTGTATTGCCGCCACCTGTGATCTGGGTCTTGGTGGGATTCACAATCAACAGGCCCGTGTAGCCCGTGAAATCCAGTGTATCAACATCGGCATCAGGACTCGTAATCGTGTCGGTTCCCCACCCGGTTCCAAAGAAATAGGTGTCGTTCCCTATCCCACCGGTAAGGGTGTCGTTCCCTCCGCCGCCGGTCAGCTTATCATTGCCGTTACCGCCGATGAGGGTGTCGTCTCCCGATCCGCCTTTCAGGATGTCGGCTCCGCCGCCGCCATCGAGCGTAACCGAGCCGAGCGTGAAGGCCGATGCGTCGAGGGTATTGACGCTGCCAATTCCCGTGAGTTCAGCCTGTTCAATATTACTAATAGCTACCGTATCACTGCCAACGCTCAGGCTGGTATTAGTAAGGGTCATATTCGCGTTGCGAGTAATCTTTATTGTATCTGTACCTAAACCCCCGTTGACAGTGAGCTTATCCAAATCAAAACCGGTCACATCACCAATGGTCAGGCTGTCGGCCCCGGAGCCAAAGTTTATGGTTACGGTATCAATTGTGAGATCAGTTGTGATGTCTTCGATAGTACTGCCATTAACCCTGAGAGTGCCGCCAACCACCTCAAGAATTAAGTCTTCGGGGGACGAGGTGACATTAACTGTAAGGTCATCAGTCCCTGAAACAAAAATCGGCTCCAGCCCGACAAATTCGATCACATTGCCGTCGGCATTGACCACACCTGAGTCAGGCCCACAGGCGTCGTATATCAAGTGGTCTATCGCAGAGAAATCTACAACAAGGGTGTCGTAACCGCCTGCGCCGCCATCTATGCTACCACTTAGGCTACCCCCATCCACGAACACGAATGTATCTTCATTGTCCGCTCCGCCCGTCAGGTTTTCGATGCCGACAAAATCTACACCAGCGACATTACCACTATCAGGACCGGTAATATACCAGGTGGTATTAACAGCAGGGCCAACCAGTGTGTCGTTGCCGCTTTGGCCATTAATGAGTAAATCGAAGGTTGGTTCGGGCACCTCAATTGCTATCGTATCATTGCCCTGCCCGCTATTTATTGTCAACGAACCGGTTGGTGCCTCAAAAGTCGTGTCAGTGAAGGTGCTATTTGTATTATAGATGGTTATTATTCCGTTATCGGGAGCACCTTCGTCTCTTAGTATAAATTCATCTGAGACTCCGGTCAGAACGTTGATTGTTGCCGTTGCCGGAGGCCCCCTTCCTGAAGATGTAATTATAATGGTTTCCATTTTGGAATATAAGGAAACGACAGCGCCATCGAGTTCGACGCTCCCGGAACCGTAGCCTGTATAATTCAGCGTTATCACATCATGGATGCTCTGGATTTCCACCGCGTCGTATTGTCCACCTCCACCATCAACGGTGTCGATGCTGCCGCCATCAGCAAAAACAAAATTGTCCGTATCCTCGCCACCAATGAGGCATTCTATATCAACAAAAGGCTTACCGTTCAACGTACCGGCATTTTCTGAGGTAATGTCCCAGAGATTAACACCGTCGCTAGCCTTGAGTTCATCATCACCCGAACGACCATTGATTAGCTTGCTGATCAGAGCCACAGCAGCCAATATAACAAAAGTGTCCACTACGGCACCGCCAAGCAGGGACTCGACGCCGGTGAAAACATCACCGTTGAGCATGCCGGTATCCTGCCCCGTAATCTCCCATAGATTTGCAAAATCGCCCGCTGTGAGCGTATCATTGCCCGGACCGCCGTCAAAGTTGCTCCTACCCAGACCTACTATCAGGGTGTCGTCATCCTCACCACCCATAAACGTGAGAAAGCCGCTGAATTCAGAGGCGTCAGCGGTATTCTGGCCTGCACCGCCGGTGATTATCGCTTCTTCAATCCCCCATAGGGCATCCGCATCTTCCATACCTATAGTCAAGGCGGCATCCGTTAATATAAAATCTGCATCGCGTGCTTCGGTTACCGTGTCCGAACCATCTCCCCCATCAAGTGTGTCGCCCCCCTGGCCCCCGGTCAACATATCATCGCCCGGGCCGCCGATGAGGCTGTTTGCCGCTTCGTCCCCGATAAGACTGTCATTCCCTGCGCCACCGGTCACATTTTGAATATTCCTCACACCCCCTGTACCGGTTGCCGCATCAATATAAAGAACGACGGCCACATCTGTGGTGCAGTCGGAGTAATCCAGGGTATTAGTGCCCCAACCTCCGTCAATCACACCACTTATCTGGCTGCCATTGGCAAAGACAAAAATATCCGCCCCGGTGCCGCCGATAAGATTCTCTATATCGGTGAATATCGCTCCTGCAACGCTACCACAGTCAGTGCCCGTAATATTCCAGGTACTGTCGATATCCGGGCCGATGAGCGTGTCGCTGCCGCCTTGGCCATTAATGAATAAATCGAAGCCTGGCTCGAGCACCTCAACTGTTATTATATCGCTGCCTGGTCCGCTATTAACTGTCAGCGAACCGCTCGGGGCCTCAAAAGTCGTGTCAATTAAGGTCCCGTTCGTACTGTCAATGGTTATTATCCCGTTACTTATAGTATTGTCGCCCCTTAGAGTGAATTCATCCGAGGCCACAGTTGGGATATTGATCGTTACCGCAGTCGGGGGACCCCTGCCTGAAGATGTAAGAGTGATGGCCTCCATCATAGAATAGGAGAAAGCAAAAGCACCACCGAGATCGATATTCCCGGAACCAAAGCCGGTATAATTGAATGCTACTATATCATAACTGCTATTCTGGACTTCTATTGCGTCGAAGCCAATAAAGCCTCCATCGATAGTGCCGCTTATAGTGCCGGCAGGCGCGAAAACAAACGTGTCCTTGTTGTTATCGGCACCGAGGAGATTGCTGATGCCTCTGAAAGCAACGCCTTTGATGCTGCCCGCATCTTCCCCGGTTATGTTCCAGGTAGTGTCGGCCTCAGGCCCCCACAGCGTATCATCACCCGCTCCACCGTCGATCTCTCCGCTGATGCTGCCGGCCGCAGTAAGTTTAAAGGTATCAGCATCCGCACCGCCAACCAGGTTCTTAATGCCGGCAAAGTTTATCACTCCGGCACCATTAACATCCCCCTTGTTTTCACCCGTGATGTTGAATACATTGGCCTTGCCAACCACTTTCAGCGTATTGTCGCCGCCGGCTGACGAATCTTTGAAAGTAATACCTTCAGGAATTGTAAAAGGCGCAGTGAAGTCAATGGTAAGCTTATCTTCCTGGTCTGCTCCCGTAATAACTACGGCCCTGGTTTCAGCAACCGGCTGACTTTGCAGCACCGATTGATTAGTGTTGTCGATTATCTGCAGCTCCTGCCTGCCAGTTTCCAACTGAAGCGTCAGATCCAGCGACTGACCGGCCAGGGCTGTTAAGGAAAGGTCTGCCGACAGCATTAGCCGCGGCTCAAGCATCTCAAAAGTTATAGGGTGAGCAGCATCA
>JAOUEU010000073.1 GCA_029858555.1 Candidatus Zixiibacteriota bacterium | reverse complement strand
AGAAATATCGTGAGCATGCCGCTCGTTTCCACCGCCGGGAAGATTGGGCGGAACGGTACCTTGAGTACCTGAAATCCGTTTAAGACCGGCTCGATCCCCTCAGAATAAGCGGTAATAGCCCAGCTTATGGAAATGGCTGGCAGTTGATCGAGGTGCGCCGGTTCTGTTGGCGGCACTGTCGGCTGTCAGCGGAGCAGGCACCCGCTCCAATCAGACCGATAAGGAGAGACCGGATGAATACCAAGCACAAAGAAAAAACGGGTTCGATAACAGTCCGTCAGACATACCCGGTTCCACCCGGGGCTGTCTTCCGGGCCTGGAGCGATCCCGAGCTCTTTCGGCAGTGGTGGGGGCACGGAGCATGGGCCGCCACCGAAATCCTGATCGAGTTGAAGCCGCAAGGAGCCTTTCGTTACATCCTCCATAACCAGGACGAGAGCAAGACTTTCACTTCTGTCGGTAACTTCAAAGAAGTCATCAATGACAAAAAACTGGTCTTCTCCTGGGAGTGGCTCGAAGGACAGCACCAGGGCCGCCAGACCCTGGTAACCGTCGAGTTGAATGATCTGGGAGGCTCCACGGAACTGGTTCTGACGCACAGCAGGCACGATAGCGAGGAACTGATGGAAGATCACCGGGCCGGCTGGACAGCCTGCCTGCAGCGAATCGCGGGTGTTCTGGAGTAATGACCGCGCGGTTCTAATTCATTTCACTTATCAACCGGAGGCCTTCGAGAGTCAGGGTGGGCTCGACCTGCTTGATGTGCCGCGAGTATTTTTCTATCCCCCGGGCAAGGCCGCCGGTCGCGATTACTTTGAAGGTCTTGCCGCTACATTCTTCGATTATCTTGTCAATGATGTAATCGACCTGGCCGACAGTGCCGTAGAACAGTCCGGATTTGAGCGCCCCGGCGGTGGATTTACCGATCACTGAATCGGGCGGTTCGATGCGCACTTCGAAAAGGCGGGCCGCCTTTCGGGCCAGTTCCGACAGGGAGGTTTCCGGCCCGGGAATCAGCACCCCGCCGATGTACGCGCCGGTCTCGTCAACGACGTCGAAATTAGTGGCCGTGCCGAAGTCGACGATAATAATCGGCCCGCCATACTTCGTGTACCCGGCGGCGGCGTTGGCGATGCGGTCGGCGCCCACCTGGTCAGGCTGGTCGATTTCGATTCTTATCGGGAGTCTGGCTCTGGCCGAAATGACCGCCGGCAGGCAGCCGAGGTGTTTTTTGGCCATGGTCTCAAAAACGTCGGTCAGTGAAGGAACTACCGAACACATCGCCACCCGGTCGATCTGCTCGTTGGTCAGCCGCAGTCGCTCGAGAAAGCCAGTGATAAAAAAACCGGCTTCATCGGACGTCAGGTTGGGGCGGGACGATATGCGAAAGTGGTCTTTCAGAACGTCACCGTCGTAGACACCGACGACGATATTGGTGTTACCGATGTCGATGACCAGCAGCATTTCCATCACCTTTGCAGCGGGGGCGTTTTTTCGTCAGTTGACCGGCGGGCCATGCAGCGAGCTGGCCTGCCGGGCAATATCCCGGTTAATCTTCTCAGCCGACTTGTAGGCATCGTAGATACCGTAGATAAATAGAATCGGTGTCGTAATGATGCCGATTATGATGACTATCAGGAAAATCGAGAGAGAGTAGAGAACAATGAAAAAAATGCCCTTAGCCAACTGGCCGTTGTAGATCTGTCCCAGGCCCATGTAGAAGAACGACAAAACGGCCGCAAGACCGGGGTTTTTGTAAAAAACGGGTGGCGCCTGGCTGTTCATTATGAAACCTTCATCGTGCAATCTCAATCCAGTATACGTATAATACCCTTGAAAGTGGTCAAAATTCAATCATTTTTTTCCCCCGGTATGGTGAGGATCGACGCTTGTCCGATTATCTAAAAATACGCGGGATGATTTCCTGGAGGTAGTTTGGGCAAACTGACGGTTATCGTTATTACGGCATGTTTATTCCTGGGCGGCTGCGGACGGGACTACACGGTTGTCAAGGCAGAGTTCAGGGAAACACCTCGATCCGGCCGGGATACCACGCCCGAGGAATGGGCTTTCCGCGAACAGTCCAGCCAGTATGTCACAGACGGGTTGATACTTTTCCGGCAGGGTAACAACGTCAAGGCGCGGCAATGCTTTCAGCAGGCGCTTGAGACCGACAGCGCCAGTTGGCTGGCTCACTACTGTCTGGGTCTGACATTGAGCAAGGACGAGAGCTGGGACAATGCCCTTGACCATTTGCGTTCCAGCCTGGAATACGCTCCGGCCGACAAGCGTACGCGCAGTCTTATCCATCTCGCTATGGGACAGATCCGGGAGAGTCAGGGAAGCTACGGCCGGGCCCGCCAGCACTATCGCACCGCCCTGAACCTTCACCCCGAATCATCGGGGGCCGTGGAGGGTCTCAAGAGGCTTGCCGAGTTGAGCCAGACCGGCAAGTAAACATTTTTGTTCATGGGGGCATCTCCTTCACCTATATTAGCGGCATGAAAGAGCGTCCTCCCACCTACCGGCTGGGTTCGGATTTCCAGCCCAAGCTGGAAAGATTCGTGGGGCGTTTTATCGCCGAGGGATTCGAGGTTTTCTCCGAAGAGTTCAGCCGGATTGACGTCTTCGTGGAAAAAGCGAAAAAAGAGCCTGAAGACCGCGATTCTCACGACCTGCGCATAACCGACAAGCGCAAATACCTTCTGGAGTTGATGGCCATTGGGGTCTATGACGAGATGAACCGCCCGGCCTTCAACCGGGCCGCCGATACTCTCTTGATAATTCCTGATTGTCTTTCGATTCACGACACGGAGTGTGAGAAAGCGGAAACCAAACGCGGCGACGTCTGCCGGGGCTGCCGGAGCGATTGCCAGGCCAACCAGATCCGGCAACTGGCCGCACGCTACCGCATCAAATCCGTTTTTTCCAAGCGCAAGCTGTCCGAGCAGATCGAGTACTACGCCGGCCGGTCGGGATCCCTGAGCGTGGTAGGTATCGCCTGTGTTTTGATGCTGGCGGGAGGCATGCGCACGGCGGCGGAAGTGGGAGTGCCCGCGCGCGGCGTCCCTCTCAACTTTTGCGGCTGCGGTCACTGGAACGACGAACCGTTTGCATCCGAGTTTGATATGTCACGGCTGGAATCAATCCTGGAGGAGAAATATGGGCCACCGGGTTGAACGGCCCTCTATCGATCATTATGATGAAATCATCCGGGTGTGGTCTGAAGCCGGCCTGGAATACAAACCGCACGGGCGGGACAGCCGGGAGTTGATAGCCCGGGAGATGGCCTTGCCGCAATGCGCGTTTTTCGGCCTGTTTGAAGAGGGCCGGATGATTGGCGCGGGCATTGCCAACTGGGACGGTCGTCGCGGCTGGATCAACCGGGTAGCGATCATCCCCGGCCGACGCGGCAACAGACTGGCAGTTAAAATAGTAGAGGCGTGCGAGGCGTTTCTCCGAGAAAAAGGCGCGCTGGTCATCTGCGGCCTGATTCACAAGGACAATGCGGCATCCATCTCGTGCTTCGAACGTGAGGGATACTCCTGTATGGACGAAGTCGGCTATTTCTCCAAACGTACCTCCTGGGAGGATTGAATCGGCCCCGCGCCGTTGTCCGCGACTCTCATTGACTCACAAACAAACTTGACCGGTTCCCCTTCCGCCTCTACCTTTCCGGCAGCAGCCAATCCAATCTCCGTGGAGGTGGACACATGAACTATCCATTCTGGGACGTGGACATAGGCTATGGCATCCTCATGGCGGTAATCGCCGTGGTGCATGTCTTCGTCTCTCACTTTGCCATCGGCGGCGGCCTGTATCTGGTCGTGGCGGAAACGCTGGCCCGCCGCAACAGTGACACCCTGCGCCTGGAGTTTCTGCAGAAGCTGAGCAAGTTCTTCGTGCTCGTTACGGTTGTTTTCGGAGCGCTGACCGGTGTGGGGATCTGGTTCGTAATCGGCCTTCTCAACCCGGCGGCGACGGAGATGCTGATTCACAATTTTGTGTGGGGCTGGGCCACCGAGTGGACTTTTTTCGTCATCGAGATTGCCGCAGCCATTTTGTATCTGTATGGCTGGAGGACCATGGCGGCCGGACATCACCTGATCATCGGCTGGATATATTTTATTGCCGCCTGGATGTCGCTCTTTGTCATCAACGGCATCATAACGTTTATGCTCACGCCCGGCGACTGGCTGCAGACGGGAGCTTTCTGGGACGGTTTTTTCAACCCGACGTTGTGGCCGTCGCTGGTGCTTCGCACCGGTGTCTGCGTTATGCTGGCCGGCCTGTTCGCCATGGTGGTTGCCTCGCGCTATGACGCCTCCGACTTCAAAGCGCGGGTCGTCCGTTTCAACGCTGCCTGGGCCCTGGTCGGTCTGGCCATCACAGTTGTCTCATTCCTGTGGTACTGGCGGGCCATTCCGGTTGCCATAACTGCGGCGGCGGAAGAAATGATGCCCTCCGTGATCGATTCGGTCACCAATTCGTACTGGTTCGCAGCGGCTATCGGCGCCATGGCGGCCATATTCGGTTTGATTTTTGCCCGACGGCAGCATCTTATCATCGCCATCGTAACACTGGCCTTTGGGCTGGGATGGTTCGGCTATTTCGAGTGGTTCCGCGAGGAAATCCGCAAACCCTTTATAGTGTTCGGTTATATGTACGGTAACGGAGTGGAGTTGAGCCGCGCCGATGTCATGGCCCGGGAGGGCTACCTGGGCGGAATAAAGTTTCGCACGCGAAATGACAGCGCTGATCTTTTCCGGCGGGCCTGTCAGAGCTGCCACTTGATTGAAGGGTATCGGGCTTTGAAGCCGGCTTATGACGGCACCGATACGGCTTTCATCGCGGGAACCATCCGCGGCACCGGCGCCATCGTGGGTAACATGCCGCCGTTTTTGGGCACGATGGAAGAGGCGGCCATGATCGCCGCCCACATATACGAGCGCATCGATAAAAGACACCTCGGTGAGATATATGGTGTGAACGGCGTGGAACTCGGCCGGATCGTCTACGATATTCGATGCGGCAAGTGTCACGTTTTCGGCGGCTATAACGACAAGGCCGAATCCATTCTGGGCCTTTCCGACCAAGAGTACCACGACCTGCTGGACATGGCCGGAGAGTTGTCCGAGGAGATGCCGGCCTTTACCGGCGACGACCGGGAGCGGGAGGCGCTGATTGTCTATCTGAAATCGCTAAGTGAAGGGGGGACACCATGAGCCTTCCCGATTATAATTTTCTGGCCGCACCTCTGTGGCTGGTAACGACCTTGCACGTGATCACTCTTACTCTGCATTTTGCGACGATGAATTTCATGGTGGGTTCTATTATAATCATTCTGTTTGGACGGTTCGAGGATAAATGGAATCACCCGGTCGTGCGCAAGCTCCTCAAGCTGTTCCCGGCGGCCATGGCGGCCACGGTTACGCTCGGGGTAGCGCCGTTGCTTTTCGTGCAGTTGACATATTATCAGCAGGTGTACTCGGCGGCCATCGTCAGCGGCTGGTTCTGGCTGATAATCATAGTGGCGGCAATGATCGGCTACTACTTGCTGTACGCCGGTTCCTTTTCCAGAAGCGGCGACAGCCGGCCCGGTGTCTGGCTGACGCTGGCGCTTATATGTTTTGCTTATATCTCGTTTGTATACACGTCGGTCTTCTCGCTGGCTGAGCGGCCGGAATTGACCCGTGCTCTCTATGTAAGCTCGCAGAGCGGTGTGGTTGTGAATTCCGATGTCGGTCACTACCTTTTTCGCTGGCTGCATATGATACTGGGCGCGATGACGGTGGGCGCTTTCTTTGTCGGCGTTTTGGGCCGAGACGACGAGCAAACGTACCGGACGGCACGAGGCTATTTTCTGTACGGGATGGTGGCAACCATGATTTTCGGTCTGGTGTATATGTTCACTATGGGCGAGTATATCCTGCCGTTGATGCGCAGTGCCGCTATCTGGATTTTGACGCTGGCCGTCATCCTCTCGCTGGGCGCGCTGCATTTCTTCTTCAAAAAGAAATTCATACTATCCGGCCTGATGCTGTTTATCTCTCTGCCGGCCATGGTCCTCAGCCGCCACCTCGTCCGACAACTGTATCTCGAGCAGCATTTTGACCCTGCTGACCTGGCTGTCCGGACGCAATGGTCGATTCTGATTGTGTTCCTGATTTGTTTCGTTATTGCCGTAGGTGCCGTGTGGTACATGCTCCGGCTGTACGGGGCCGGCGAGAAGGGGGCACACACAGCCTGACGCACGCGGCAAACGGGCCGCGGCCGGTCGTTCGTGCCGATGCAACGGTCGCAGCTTGGCCACGAAAAAGGGGAGGGCCGCGGTCGGCTCACTCCCCGGTCGTCTTCCGGAATATATTCAGCGGTTCAGCTTTTGGCGATAAGTTCAAAAGCCGGCCTGAATTCTTCGTAACTCCGCATACCCGTCATCCGCTCTACAACATTTCCGTTGCGATCGTAGAAGATCGTTGTGGGAACGGAACTGGTTTCGTACTGGATCAGGTGCTCGCGGCTGCCGATAAGCATCACCCACTTCATCCCCATCTGTTGGGCGAATGGGCCGACGTTGTCGGGTGAGCCTCGTTCCACCGCCAGACCTATGATCTCAACTCCTTTCGGGCCGAACTCATCATACAGCTTTATCAGATCAGGTATCTCCCGGCGGCAAGGCGGACACCACGTTCCCCAAATGTTGACGACCACCGGCTGCTTGCCGATCCACTCGTCGGAACCGCGCAGCGTGCCGCTCAGATCGTACGCTTCGAAGCTTACGGCCGCCGTGGCCTTTTCTGTGCCGGGATTATCTCCCTGGCCGGAATTGTCGGCGTTGCCGCCGCACGAAACAAGCAGGACTGTCAAAGTCAGTCCCGCCAGGAATGTTGTCGCTTTCCGAAACACGTGGATTTTCCCTTGCGGTAAACTCGGTTGGGCGCCTATTTGCCGGACCCGGGATTGGCGCGGGTGGAATCGTACTGGTAATTCCTGACGTACTCGAGCGCTTTCGTGAGATTGGAGGTCGTCTGGTATCCGGGCAGCATGCCCAGTTTTGTTCCATCCGGTTTCAGAAACCAGAAGGCGGGATATCCCCTGACCTGGAATTCGCCCCGGGCCAGATTTCTTTCGGTAATCTTGAAACCGTCGACGTCCAGCATATTTTCCGAATCACCGTCGACCTTGACCGGCACGAAATCGTTATTCAGAATGTTTATGACCGTCGTGTCGGCAAAAGCTTCTTTATCCATCTTTTTGCACCAGCCACACCACTTGGCAGTGAAGTCGATGAAGACGTGCCGGTCGGTTTTCTTGGCCAGAACCAATCCGTCATCGTAGTCGCGCCAGTCGATCTTACTATTCGTCGCCTCCCGGCTACTGTCTTTCTCCCCTTTGTCCCCCTTCTCCACTGCCGTGACGGCCGCAGCCAGAACAAGAGTCAGGGCGATGGTGAGAAATGCCTTAAGTACTGTCATATTACTTCCTGCATCTATTGAATGCTTTCTTTCCTGTTCAGGGGCCTCAGGTAAGCCGATGACTCGCCCAGCAATTCCTTGAGGCTGTTCAGAAGTTTGAAATCCGGATTCACGGTGTACTTTTTGGATCTAATATAAACCTCGGAGCCGTTTTGTCTTGCCGTTAAAAGCACCGGGGCATCGCCACGGTAGGTTGCCAGCGAACTGAGGGCTTCGTCAATAGTAGTATCGGAGCAGTCGGCATCGATTTTTATAACCAACTGGCAGTGGAAATGTTCCGTAAGTTTTTCGAGTGGAAGCAGTTCCGAGACAATGACTTTGGGCGCCTCACCCTCCCGGGTCGAGACGCGACCGGTTACCAAGACCATTTTCTCAGTTTCAACCGACGGCCTGCTCTTTTCGAAACAGTCCGAAAAAAGTATCAACTCCACCCCGCCGGTGTAGTCTTCCAGGGACACAAAGGCCATCATGTTGCTCTTTTTGTCCAGCATGGTTTTGATTCTGGTGATGATCCCGCCGATGGTGACTTCGCGTCCGTCCTTGGCCTCGGCCACGCGCTCTGCCGTGGAATTGGTAAAATAAGTCAATTCGTCGCGGTACTTATCCAGCGGGTGTCCGGAAATATAAAACCCGAGCATATTTTTCTCTTCGGCCAGTTTCCGCGAAGTACTCCACTCCTCGATATTCTCAAGCCGGGGGGCGACTCTGGAAATGGTCCCGCTGGTGTCGGCGAACAGATCGTGCGAGGCGGCACTCTCAGCGATTTTGTGGCCGAACTCCAGCATGGTCTCGACACTTTTGTGTTTCTGGGCGCGGTTTCCCTCGAGAGAATCACAGGCGCCGGCGGCAATCAACGACTCCAGGGTGCGGCGGTTTATGGACCTGACAGGCACCCGGCTGACCAGGTCAGCCAGGTCGGCAAAGCGGCCGTGCTTCTTTTTTTCATCGACGATTGCCCGGGCCGGGCCTTCACCGACGTTCTTGACGGCTTGCAGACCGAAGCGGATGTTACCCTGGACGACGGAAAAGTCGATATTGGACTCGTTCACATCGGGCGGCAGCACTTTGATATTCATGCGCCGGCATTCTTCCAGAAAGACATAGATGCGGTCGCTGTTGTTTATTTCTGAAGTCATCAGGGCCGCCATGAATTCCGCCGGGTAGTAATGTTTCAGCCAGGCCGTCTGGTAAGCAATGTAGGCGTAGCACGTGGAATGCGCTTTGTTGAAGCCATAGCGGGCAAAAGTTTCAATCTGGTGGAAAATCTGCTCGGAAACCTTGCGCTCGATTTTGTTGGCATCGGTGCCTGTCAGAAATTCACGCTTCTGGTCGGCCATCAGGGCGGCATCCTTCTTGCCCATGGCCTTGCGCAAAAGATCGGCCTTACCCAGGGAGTATCCGGCCAGGCGGTTGGCAATCTGCAGCACCTGTTCCTGGAAAACAATCACGCCGTAGGTGTTTTTTACTATTTTTTCCAGCTTGGGGTGAAGGTACTCAATCCCCTGTGAACCTTTTTTGCGCTCGACATAAGTATCAATCATGCCGGAGTCGAGGGGTCCCGGACGGTACAGCGCGTTCATGGCGGTAATGTCAGTGAAGTTCTCAGGTTGCAGGCGGCGCAGGTAGTCACGCATGCCGGACGATTCAAACTGGAAGACGCCCACTGTATCGCCGCGGGCGAAGAGCCGGTAGATGTTGGGATCGTCCAGAGAAACATTGTCGATGTCAACCCCGGCCTCGGGATGGTTCTCGGCAATCATTCTCAGGGTGTCATCGATGACGGTCAGCGTTCGCAGGCCGAGAAAATCCATTTTGAGAAGGCCGATCTCCTCGACCATCTTCATGTCGTACTGTGTAGTTATTTCGTCCTTGCTGCCCTTGAAGAGGGGGACGTAATTGGTCAGGGCCGACGGTGCGATCACGACGCCGGCGGCGTGCGTGGAGCAATGGCGGGCCAGTCCCTCGAGAGTAACGGCATAGTCGAGGAGACGTTCCACCCGGCTGTCCGTCTTGGTCAGTTCGACCAGTTCGGGGACTTCCTGCAGAGCGGCGCTGATGGTCATGCCAACCCGTTCGGGAATCATTTTGGCGATTCGGTCGACTTCACCGTACGGTATGCCCAGCACGCGACCGACATCGCGCACGGCGCCGCGTGCAGCCATCGTGCCGAAGGTGATAATCTGGGTCACGTTTTCCTTGCCGTACTTATCGATGACGTACTGGATAATCCGGTCCCGCCCCAGATCGGCGAAGTCAATGTCGATATCCGGCATGGAAATGCGCTCGGGATTCAGAAATCTTTCAAACAGCAGGTCGAACTTGATGGGGTCGATGCTGGTAATCTTGAGTGCGTAGGAAACCAGGGAACCGGCGGCGGAACCGCGGCCGGGGCCAACGCGAATGTTCTGCGACCGAGCGTAGTCGCAGAAATCCTTGACGATCAGGAAATATCCGGCGTACCCCATTTGCTTGATAACGCCGAGCTCGTATTTCAGCCGCTCTTCGATCTCCCCGGTGATTTCGGCGTAGCGTTCCCGAAGCCCCTTTCGGCACAGATCGTGCAGGTACAGATCCGGCGAGGCGAAGGACAACGGGATGGGAAACATCGGCAGCTGCAACTTTCCCAGTTCCAGTTCCAGGTTGCAGGCCTCGGCGATGCGGATGGTGTTTTCCAGGGCCGGCTTGAAATCGCCGAGAACTTGCTCCATTTCGGCCGGTGATTTGAAATATATCTGGTCGGAATTGTAGCGCATCCGGTCCCGATCGCTCACCATTTTGCTCGTCTGGATGCACAGCAGGGCATCGTGGGCCTCGGCGTCTTTCTGCCGCAGGTAGTGGCAGTCGTTGGTAGCCACCAGAGGGATGTTGGTTTCCTTGGAGATGGCCTCCAATTTGGGCAGGAGGAATAGTTCCTTCTCAAGGCCGTGGTTTTGTATCTCCAGAAAGAAGTTGCCGTCACCGAAGATGTCGTTGAGTTCGCGGGCCGCCATGACGGCTTGCTCCGTGCGCCCGTTGAGAAGATTCCAGTTGACCTCGCCCTTGAGACAGGCCGACGTCGCTATGAGACCTTCGGCGTGCCGCCTTAGAAGTTCCTTGTCTATTCGGGGACGGTGATAGAAGCCTTCCAGATAGGCGGCGGTGGATAGTTTGATAAGGTTTCTGTACCCGGCCTGGTTTTTGGCCAGGAGAACCAGGTGAAAGCCGCCGTCGGGGAAGGAACCGGACGGCTTTTTGTCGAAGCGGCTGCCGCCGGCAACGTAAGCCTCACAGCCGATTATCGGCTTGAGGCCGGCCCTGACGGCTTTCCTGAAAAACTCGATCGCGCCGAACATGTTGCCGTGATCGGTGATTGCCAGAGCCGGCATCTTGTACTCACGAGCCATTTCGATTACCGAATCCAGACGGCAGGCGCCGTCGAGAAGCGAATACTGGCTGTGAGTATGCAGATGTACGAAATTCGCTGATTTCATGGATCTGTAAGCGTAATTCCTTTTTGGGTAATTACAGAGCAGGCCCTTCGAGCACTGCCGTCAGAATATGGTACGAAAGTTTCGATGCATAATCAACAATTCACCACACGAAAATGGCCGTCAATCATCGTTTACGAACGCTGGCGGCGCGCGGTCGCATGATAGCCGCAAAAAACGACCCTTACGGGGCTGCTTTTTCACGGGGAGATTCTGAGTGGGAACCCCCCGGAGGTGTGATCGTCAAGCCGCCGCTCACAGGTGTATCGTCTTCGGCAGGGGCTGCCACTACCCGGAGTCCTAAACTGCTGCTGGACGAAGTGACCCGGGTCTCCGAATCGCCGCGGATGGTGTGTCAGCGAACATGTGATACGGCTCTGCCCTGGATGAGTCGGCCGGCAATTTTACTGACGCGGTCTGTCAGCGGACAAAACTATTTTACACGCAAGCAAAATGTGATATATTGAAAAAGGGTCTTTTCTTACCTTGGAGCTACTATGGAAAACAAGAAAGTTGAGATAAAGAAAGGCAAAGCTGAGATGGCCACAAGTACTATTCCTGACCGCAGGAAGGCTCTTGATGCCGCCCTGGCGCAGATTGAGCGGTCCTTCGGCAAGGGGTCCATCATGCGTCTGGGGGACAGCAAGGTTCTGGAAATCGAGGTTATCCCGAGCGGATCTCTTGGATTAGATCGTGCTCTTGGCGTCTGGGGCATTCCCCGGGGGAGGGTGACAGAGATTTTCGGTCCCGAATCATCGGGAAAAACCACGATGGCTCTGCACATTATTGCGGAAACCCAGAAAGTCGGCGGCGTGGCGGCCTTTATTGATGCCGAACATGCCCTCGATGCCAAATACGCCCGGGCTCTGGGGGTAGACACGGACAATCTGCTTGTCTCTCAGCCGGATACCGGCGAGCAGGCGCTGGAAATCGCAGAGACCCTGGTCCGTTCCAGCGCGGTGGATATGATTGTCATCGATTCGGTGGCCGCACTGACGCCCAAGTCTGAGATCGAGGGAGACATGGGTGACAGCCACATGGGGCTGCAGGCGCGCCTGATGTCTCAGGCCCTGCGCAAGCTGGCGGCCATAATATCGAAGTCCAAGACAGGTCTCATCTTCATCAATCAGATAAGAATGAAGATCGGCGTGATGTTCGGCAACCCCGAAACCACGACCGGAGGCAATGCCCTGAAATTCTACGCCACCATCAGGCTGGATATCCGCAAGATAGCGACCATAAAGGACAACCAGGAGGTGATCGGCTCTCGCACCAGGGTAAGGGTTGTCAAAAACAAAGTGGCGCCGCCTTTTCGTGAGGCTGAGTTCGACATCATTTACGGAAAGGGCATTTCTCACACCGGTGAGTTGCTGGATATGGCGTCCGATTACGGCATTGTCGAAAAATCCGGCGCGTGGTTCAGTTATGGCCCGGAACGGCTCGGCCAAGGACGGGAAAACGCCAAGAGTTTTCTGGCTGAACACGTCGATATCAGCAACGAGATACAGGCACGAGTGAAAGAGCAGTTGGGCGCACCGCAGCCGCAAAAGGAGGCAGCCGAGCCGCCCGAAAACGAATAGGCCAGCTTACCGGCAGCTTTTCAGGCGAACCACGGCAGGTCGTCTTTCGGCAGAGGATATCCTCTGCCGTTTTCATTCTGCACCTGATTGAGTCCGGCATCGCGGCTTTTCCGGCCGCTCAGGCGGCCGACGGCGAGTTCGGGAAGGTCAAAAACCGCTTGCATGTCGGCCGGGTCGTCTCTATATTTGGCCGATAAAGGAGGTTTTCCCCGGACTGTTTCCATGGTGTAGGAGGGACTCAAATGAAATTCAAAGATAAACTTGATGGAGATATCGCGATCTTCGAGGTTTCGGGAAGACTGATGACCTACGAAGATAGTATCACGCGCTTTCACGGTCAGATTCACGAGTACGTAAATCTCAATAAGAATAAGATTGTCATTGATTTGCATAAAATCGAGCTTATGGGTTCGGTGGGCTTGGGCATGCTCATCTCGGCCCTCACAACAGTGAGTAACAGTGGCGGGCGACTGGTGCTGGCCAATATTACGAGGATACAGAACCTGATGGCGATGACGCGCCTGAATATGATCTTTGACAGTTTCGATAGTCTGGAAGAAGCAAAAGCAGCACTAAAGTCCGAATAAAAGGAAATAATATGAAGTTTGATGATTCTTTAGACGGCAACGTCGTCGTGCTCGATGTTTCCGGCAAGATAATGGGGGGTGAAGAAACCACCCTCTTCCACGGCAAGATTCACGAATACATCACCCAGAACAAGAAGAACTTCGTGGTCGATATGAAGAAAGTCGACTGGATGAACTCGGTTGGGCTGGGGATGCTTATATCGGCCTTGACGACGGTCAAGAATGCCGGCGGCCGGCTGGTCCTGTCGGATATCACCAAAATCGAGTCCATTTTGACCATCACCCGCCTGATATCCGTTTTTGAGCACTTTGACAGCAAAAAGGA
>JAOUEU010000072.1 GCA_029858555.1 Candidatus Zixiibacteriota bacterium | reverse complement strand
GGCATCGGGAGGAATAATCGGCCCATCGCCACTGGAAAGAGAGCGGTATTGGCCCACAAAGGGAATCCGCTTCGGCGAGAACAGGTTGACACCGGCCGCCAGCACGGATGCGATAATCACCAGAATAACTGCCTGTCTAATCATTATATACCTGTTACCCCTCTATCGAAAAATCGTTTGCAGAAATTACACATCAGGGATTCTCCCAAAAACCTTCCCTGCTAACCAGGAATTCCGACTCCGACCTGCTCGCGCCGCAACACCGGCTTCCGTTCGACAGTACTTCTCTTTGCTTATAGCCCTTTTCGGCACATTATCGGGGATAGATATATAAAAAAAGGCTCGGTCTGTCAACGGCAGGCAGCGGCCAGGATTTTTCAAAAAAAAGGCGGAATTCAGAATTCTGAACTCCGCCTCAATTCAAGTTTGCTGTGGATATCTCATTTCGGCATGCTTAATAAAACCTTGCCGGCACGCCCTTTTCGAACTTCGTGTTCAGCAGAGAGTAATTTCCTTTCAGTATTTTCCCCACCACGGCAGTGAATCGTGAAGGGGTAAGCATTTGTAAGCTATAGGCGTGCCAACAATCCTTTTCTGTTTGCTCAGCAAACTTCTCCACTTCTTTTCTCTTCGGCATGGCCAGACTCCCTATTTTCAACGTCCCCCCTACCGCGTGAAGTAGTTACATATAATATATGGGCGTGAGGGAATAGGGATTTTCCGAAATCTGAGATACCACCTCCTCAGCAACTCTTACAAAAGGTTCAAGGTGCTAACGGATCCGGATATATATACTCTTCCATTAATTGGGGCAGCCCCATATTCTAACATACACTTCAGCCTGCCACCTTTCTCTGCAACTTCTTTATAGCCCTATGCTTATAAATGTTGACGACCTGCTGGGTTATGCCGAGGATTTCTGCGATCTCTCTTTCCTTTTTGCCGCTCAGAAAATGCAAAATAACCTGTTTTTGGCGCGGCGAGAGTGAATTTTTGATATGCCACTCAAGTTTGTTACACAGCCTGTTGATGAGGTTCTTCTCAGACAGCGCTATTCGGTCTGTAAAATACGGTGACCGTTCGTTAGCAAACGATTCCAAAACCAGTTTATCGACCAGTAACCTTCTACTGCTTGGTGTCATATTGGTTAATAATTCACTTTATATTTTTCACGTATCTTGTCCAACTCCTTTAAAGTAATCGAGAACTTCTGGGCGGTCTCCTGGCGAATCTCACTCCGCGCGGCCTTCGATTCGTACTGAGTGAGATCCTTGGGCAGATCGTCGAACCTCCGCTTGTAATATGTCAAGATCTGTTTGTGTTTGGTAGCCTCGGCACTGGCGCGAACACCATCTGATCCCGACGTTGCGTTCCTGGGTGACTGTAACTTATCCAACTCAGCGACAATAGTCCTGTTTTTCGACTCAACCGAGTCCAGCACAGTCTTCAACGAATCGAGTTGAAAGGAATAGGCTTTTTCCACCTGGGCGACCGAGTCCGCGAGCCTATCTTCTTGTAATACAATATGTTGTCCTAGCGAGTCAACCTTCGTCCGTAGTTGCGCAGTTTGGGCGATACCTTCGCTTTTCCCCTGCTGGTAAGCCTGTTGAGATTTGGCTGACTGTCGTGTAGCTTTGAAATAGCTGACCGCTACCACAATCGCGAGGAAGAAGACCGCCAAAGAGATTTTTTTCATCTCGCCTCCGACTACACACTTCGGCATAGGATATCTGCACCCCCGTATAGTGTCAAGTTTGAACTTTTGAGAGGTATGCGGATGTGAAACAGGCACTGACTCCGGCTAACAGGCACCTGTCCCGCAACCGATGGGCAGACCTACTTTTTCAAGCCCAGTACGAGGAAAATCCAGGGGCGAACCATCGACCACCAGCCGGCAAAGGGTTTTATCTTTGAGTAATCTCGGTCTCCCCGGGGGTAAACCATCGAGACCGGCACCTCGACTACCCGATAGCCTTTCTTTATCGCCTTGTAGTGCAGGTAATATTCCATTTCATAGCGGCCGAGCCAGTCCTGGGAGATATCGATGTCGGGATCCTCCAGCAGGGACAGCCGATACGCCCGGAAACCGCAGGTTACGTCGGTTCCTCTAAAACCCAGTACGGCATTGACTATCATCGTGAAAAGCCGGATGGCCACTTTTCGAAATAAGGGCAGATTAGGCGATTGACCGCCCTTGAGATTTCGTGAACCCTGGACATAATCAGCCCGCCCGTCCAGAATGGGCTCGAGCAGGCGCGGTATTTCTTCGGGCAGCATTTTGCCATTGGCCGCCATGATTACGATCACGTCAAACCCGTTTGTACGGCCGTATTCGACGGCACTTCGAATTCCCGCGCCGACGCCGAGGTTCTCGCCATGGTGTATGACCTTGAGACCAGTGTCTTGAAGAAACCGGAGAGTATCATCGGTCGAACCGTCATCGACGAAGACAACCTGATAGTCGGCAGGCCGTGGAAACCGGCCGACAAGTCGCTTGAGCTTCTCCCCCTCATTGTAGGTCAGGACTGCCACCAGGACGCCGGCATTCACAGCTTCACCCCCGGGCTATTCAGGAACAACCCGTCCCTGGCGGAGCCGATAAGCCAGCCCGCAGGCGCAGACAGCCCTGCTATCACTTCCCTGCGAGGTTTCCGGCGTGAAATGAAGTCTTCCGGCACACCGGCACACATAGCCGGCCAGCCTGGCGGGATTACCGTACCAGAGAGTAAAATCGGGAATACCGCAGGTAACAACGGCCCCGGCGCCCACAAAGGCGTAGCGACCGATCGTATGTCCGGCAATGACCGTGGCGTTCGCCCCGATAGTAGCGCCCTCACAAATGAGAGTCTTATCGAATTCATCGTGGTAGACTTTGCTGCGCGGGTATACATCGTTGGTAAAAACGGCGTGGGGACCGATAAAGACGTTGTCCTCAACGACCACCCCGTCCCAGAGCGAAACACCGTTCTTGACAGTGACCCTGTTGCCGATAATGACATTATTTTCGACAAAGCAGTGGTCACAGATATTGCAGCCCGCGCCGATCCGGGCCTTCTTCTGAACATTACAGAACGCCCAAACGCGCGTATCCTCACCGATGTCAGTTGATTCGACAATGGCCTTCGGATGGACAAAATATTTTTTCTGATCCGACATCAGTCCAGCTCGATTACTTTGCCGCCGGTTCGCATCGAGTTATTGGAAGCCTCCAGTATCTTTACCACCTGGAGCCCGGCCACGCCGTCGGTCAGCGCCGGCCGGTCTTCATTTACGGCGTCATAAAACTCCCGGGTTGCCTTTTTGAGGGCTTCCGTCAGGTCGATATGGGGCGCCAGCATATCGCCGGTGCGATACTGGACGAGGATATTGTAGATCTGGTCCTTGTCCTCGACAATGTCAACGCCGCGGTCATATATCTTGATTTTCTCGGATGGTTCCATGTCATCGTAAACGATCATTTTCTTCGATCCGGAAATAAGCGTCTTGCGCACCTTGACGGGAGCCAGCCAGTTGACGTGGATATGTCCCAGGAGGTTGTTGTCATAGTAGGCCGAGATGTAGGCGATGTTTTCGATATTGGGTTCGAAATGGGCGACGCCGGTCGCCGCGATCGCGCGCGGGCGACGCCCCAGCAGGTAATCCATGATGGACACATCGTGGGGAGCCAGGTCCCAGATGACATTGACGTCGTGCTGGAAAAGACCGAGGTTCACTCGCACCGAGTCAAAGTAATACAGATCGCCCAGTTCGCCGCCGTCGATTATGCGCTTGACAGTCTGCACGGCGCCGGTGTAAATGAAAGTGTGGTCCACCATGATGTGGAGGTTTTTGATTTGAGCCAGTTCGTTCAGCCGTTGGGCCTGCTCCACCGTCGCGGTAAATGGCTTCTCGACAAAAATATGCTTGCCCGACGAAAGCGCTTCCAGACCGAGAGGAAAATGCATCGATACCGGTGTGGCGATGACGACCGCGTCGATATCGCCGGAGTGGAGGATATCATTGGCATCCGCCGTCAGAGTCCTGATCGTCGGATACAGTCGTGAGATAAATTCCAGTCTCTCCGGCCTGATATCACAAACCGCCGCTACATCGACGTTGTCGAGGGCGTTGAAATTCCGGACCAGGTTCGGTCCCCAGTAGCCGCAGCCAATCACACCAACTTTCATGAGTCACCCAAGCAGTTAATAAACGAAAAAACTACCGTCCGGTCTAAAGTGCACCAGGAATATGTTGTACCTGCCGGTCTGTAAGCCCGGTGATGGTGACAAATCCCGCCACTTTTGAGCGGTCTTCAACCTGCGGTCAATATAATAAGAAATCGTGGAATCCGATAAGACTTTTACATGGTATCTTATCCGCGGGTCGCCCCTGTGAACAAAGCGTTCTATGGATGTGAACCTGATACCGGGAACGAATCTTTCGCCGACGTCGTCAATGAAACTTCCGTGGACATCGACGAAATTATTCTCCTCGGGAAAACGGCTGTCGATGGCCACGGATATGTCGACGCAGCCGTTCTTTTGCAGGTATTCGCTTACCTGTGAATAGGAAAGCGGAATCATGGCGTACTGCCGGTACTCCTCAAGACCGATCGGGATCAGCGCCGAATATGCGCGGTAAGTGGGCTTGGGGTAAAAGAAATCCAGCAGCGGCTTTTCGCCCCCCACAAAGGACATCACGGTGTCACCCACCGTGACCGTAAACGTATTCCTTCGCCCGGCGCCGGAATTAACGTCAAGCAACGCGAACAGACCCTCCCCCGCACTAAGCTCTTTGAGGCCGGACACATAAATTTTCGACCCGGCTTTCATGCCGGGATGGTCGAGGCGGCAGGCAAACTCGCTCCAGTTGTCCCGGGCCAGAGTCGAATTCCAGCTGACGACCGCAAGAATCAACCCGGCCGCAACAGCCGGGAAGGCTCTGGTCAGGCGGCGCCGGCCGTCCAGTAGCTGCCCCGAGATAATGAGCAGGCCGATTATAAGAATCAGGGATTTCAGCAGAAGTACGGCAATAACGACACCTTCCGAAAGGCGGACACCCAGAACGCTGTTGAACCAACTCATATCAATGACCCAGGCAAGCACGAGCAGCAGCACGCCGATAATCACGAGCGCCCTGACTCGCGTTTTGTCCCCAACGCATCGCTGCCACAGCTCAACCGCCAGGAACGATGCCGTCATAATAAGCATCGGCATGGCATTGAAGTTGTAACGCGACACGGAATGAAAGACGACATGAATGGCGGTATAGTAACCGATTATAAACAAAGGCCAGGCGGCAACACTGAAGGCGCGCGGAATCATCACCAGCAGACCCAGCAGCCCCGCCGAGACGATGATGACGTGCAACAGTTCGGTGCCTTCGTAGGGAATTATGAAACTTCGTTTGAAATCATTAAACGGGCGGCCCCACAAGCGCTCGAACTTCTTGACCAGGAGGCCCGCGAAACCCGCCGGATTATCGATGATATCGCCGGCCACCGAGCGCTCCCAGAAATCGGGTTCAACCTTATCAAGGTCATATCCTTCGAACTCGATTGATGTCGACTGCCTGAGATTGGAGGCGCCGTAGGAAGGGTCGCGCAGGGCAAGCTGCCCGTACTTGACTGACGTAGCCGTCACCCAGCAGACGAAAATCACGGCTGCCGGAGCGGCGAAAAACAGCAGCCGGTTGACCAGCACTGTCGGCGGCAGTTTCCGGCGGGCATAGAAGTAAAAGCCGGCGACAAAGGGCACCGCCAGGAACATGGCCGTCGGCTTGTTGAGAATCAACAGGCCGGTGATAATTCCGGCAAAGATATAAGACCGGCGGCTGTCATTCTCCAGACCGCGCAGAAGGCACCAGAGAGCCAGGATGATCAGAAAAGACGTCGAGGACTCCAGAAGGAGCATGGTCGAGGCCAGGCTGAAGGGAAAATAGACAGCATAGAGAAACCCGGCGAGCAGGGCGGCGGTCCTTCCGGCGAGGCGCACCGCCACGAGGATCAGCAGCCAGGTGGATAAAAGGTCAAGGACAATGCCGAAGACTCTCGCGATCGTGAAGTCGGCCGCAGGAGACAGGTAGAAAATGACCGCAAGCAAGGCCGGGTAGAGCGGGCCACTGAAGTAAAGATCATCCCGGGCCTGGCTGAGTGTGTGCGGCGAGTAGTGCAGCCACTCGATTTGTTCGCCCTGGATGTATTTCTCGTAATAGTGTCTAAAACGGTAGCGGTCTTCCCTCTCGTCGGCAAAGGTTCCGACGCCGCTGTGGTCCAGGTAGGAGATGGCGCCGATGGCCGCTGCCGCGTACCGTCCGGCATCCCACATTACCGGCAGCACCTGGCCCGAGGCCAAATATCCGAATCGAAAGCCGGCCGCCACCACCAGTATGGCCAGAATCCAACCTTTTGTAACCGATCCGCGCATCTGTTCTCTATAATCACATCAGCATGATACCGCAAGGTTCATGATTGGCGGCCCGCCGAGTCGTCGCTGCCGCCCGCCATTTCTTCGGTGGCCTTTTCTTCGAGCGTCTTGAGGGTGAGATGTTCTTTTTTTAGATAATAGAACCCCATGAAAGTAACGATGACGTACTGCGTGGCGTGGAGTACGATAGCGCAGGACAGGGCCGCTTCCTGGGAAATGCCGTACTGCATAAGAGACAGGACCGCCCCGGCATGATACACGCCCACGAACCCCGGGGACGACGGCACCAGGATCGACACCGAGACCACCACGAGGACGACAAAAGAGGCATCCAGATTAACGTTAAAATCAAAGGCCAGAAACACGAAGTAGTTGGACAGGCCCATAAGAATCCAGATTACAATCGTCTGGAGCGAGACCCAGGCGACGCTCTTCAGGTCGGTGAGAAATTCCAGGCCGCGGGAGAATTTGAGAATGACGGACTCGATAAAGTCTTTGACTCTTTCGGGCAGAAAAAACAGGTAACGCCTCAATAATCGGCCGGTCTGGCCGGCCCTCAGAGCCAGAATCAACATGGCGGCAATACCGACGAGAGCGGTCGCAATGGTTATAACGAGGCCGAGTTTCATGGACTGATCCAGTTGCAGTGGGGAGACGTAGAGAACAACACCAAATATCAGCAGCAGGGCAATCAGGTCGAAGACCAGACGTTCGACAAATATATTGGCGAGCGAAGCGGACTTGGGAATGTCTTTATCCTGGGCGGCCAGCGAATAGGCGCGGACGAATTCACCCAGCCGCAGCGGCAGAACGTTGTTGGCCATAAACCCGATACAGGTGGCGGCGAGAAGCTTTGAGAAGGCCACCTTTTTGACGGGCGCGATCATGTCGTTCCAGCGATAGGCGCGCTGGTACATGGTCAGCACGATTAGCACGGCGTTGGGGATGAGCCACCAGTAATTGGCGCCCTTGAGGGCTTCGAGCAGTTCCGTGACATTGATATTCCTGAACAGGAACCACAACAGGACTATCGAAATCGTAATGCCGAACGCGATGTAGAGGTATCTCTTGGTCTTTACAGTCACTTGCTTTTCACCACCTCGAGAATGAGTGACTCGAATTTCTTGGCCGCCTGATCCCAGTTAAATTGTGCCGCCCATTCGAGGGCCCCCTGTTCGAGCCTTTTCCGCAGAGGTTCGTCCGTTAACACACTTAACAGCCTGTCGGCCAACTGGTCGATATTGCCGTGTTCGTACAGGAAGCCTGTCCGGCCGTCCCGGACCGAATCCTTCAGACCGGGCACGTTGGCCGCGACAACGGCTGTTCCGACCGAGTTAGCTTCGATATTGGTCAAACCCCAGCCTTCTTTCAGAGAAGGCAGCACCGACACATGGGCCCGCCGCATGCGCTCGACCTTGTCTTCCATCGAGACGAACCCGGGAAATTCGATTTCATGCTCTAAACCGACCTCACCCGCAAGCGCTTTCAGGTTGGGCAGGTAATCACCGGCGCCGACGACCATCAGGCGCGCGTCAGGAAGTTTTGTCCTGACTATCTTGAAGGCGCGGATGACATCCTGGATTGACTTATACTTCTTGATTCGGCCCAGGTAGAGTATGGTCGGCCGGTCGTATTTCGGTACCGACGGGTCGGGCGCATAGGTCCGGCGATCGATCCCGCAGTGAATCACGGATATATCCCCGGGAGGAATACCGCGCTTGACGAGATCGTCGGCGGTCGACTGTGAGATTACGTTGAAAGGCCGCCCGCGGTACACGCGCACCAGCGGTCTTTCGCACAGGTATATGTAGGTTCCGAGAACGAAGTTGATTTCATCAAAAACGGTCGTGGCAAACAGGTGCGGAATCACCACCAGTGTCTTCATTTTCAAGAACCATGGAGTGTAGAACGGGATCTTGTTGATGTCTTCCAGGAGCAAGTCGAATTTCTCGCACGCGGCCAGCCGGCGGAGGTGGTAGGGTGCAATCAGGTTGAAATTGAAGCGGTTGCCTCGCCTGATGATTTTGACGCCGGCGACAGACTCTTCCGGCAGGCAGCCGGTCCACCCCGAGCAGAACAAAGTCACGTCGTGGCCGTACGTCACGAGTCGTCGCAACAACTCTTCGAGATGCACCTCCGCGCCGCCGGCATACGGGTTTTTCAGATCATTCCAATTGAGAGCCAGTATCTTCATCGCCGTTACCCGCTGCTGTCCCTGACTATGCCCTTTTGTAGTTCCATCAGCATCATTCTGATTTTCTCGTCTCCGGGGTTGAATTGAAGCCAACGCTGAAGCACGGCTTTCATGCCGAGCACATTCTTGGTGTCAAAATAGAGTCGCATCAGCTCGTCGAGAGCCCGTCGGTAGGTGGGATCGGAGATTAGCACGCCGTTCAGAATTCGTTCGGCCTTCTGCGCATCGCCGTGCTTGATTTCGGTGCGGGCCAGCACCGTGTTCAGCCAAGCCCGGTCGCCGCTTTCGGTGGTGTCGACGAGCGCTCGCAACTCGGAAAGACGACCCTGGCGAGACATTATCGCGGCCAGCGGATCAATGGCGCTGGGATAGTCAGGCACCAGTCGTATGGTCTTGCGGATAAGCTCCTCGGCACGCGCGTAATCGCCCGCAGCCTGGAGCTCCTCAGCGACCCGCAACATGCCCGTGGCATAGTTGCTGGAAAGCCGCAGGGCTGTTTCCGACTTGAACACTCTCGGGTCGTCAAGCCCGCCGTCGCGGAATCTCTGCGGATTGGTAAAAAAGTCATAGGCCGCCTCGACATCCACGGAGATCTTCTCGCCGCTGTCGAGCAGCCGCCAGGACATACCGGTAAGAAGGAGCCGATCGTCCAGGGATCTACCCTGGTAACAGCGGTATCTCGGACCGACTGTCACCGAGAAATTTATCGGTCGGCGCCCGAAATTATTGGCTATAATCGCCGTGACAACCTGATCCTGCAACAGGTAAGGCGTGCCGTCCTGCAGGCGATAGGACCGCAGACGGTCTATCGTGTCGTCGCTCCAGCCCAGGTCGACCTGCAGAGTATTCTGAATCTGTTTGACATACCACTTGGCGTTGGACAAAGTCAGGTTGACCACCTTCACGTCGCGGCGGACGCCGAGGGCCTCCTGAAGACACCATAGAGGAAACGTGTCGTTGTCCCCGAAAGTGAAAAGAACGGCGTCTTTATCAGCGGAATCAAGCAGATTCCAGGCGTAGCTGTAGGCTATATAGTTTCGGGAGCGGTCGCAGTAGTGGTAGTTGCGCGCCAGGCCGATGGTCGGCAACAGGAGCAGCACCGGCAGGGCCGCCAGTATAGCTCTCTTCGGGCCGGCTGAGAATTTGGCGGTCAGGTCACGGACATATTGAATCACGGCGCTGAAACCCATGCCGATAGCCAGGCCGAATAAGATAAAAGCCGGCGTAAAGAAATAGTCCCGATCGCGTACCTCGATGTAGTCGCGACTGCCCAGCTGTTGCCGAGTCCCGTCGGCAAAATTCATATACAGTACCAACCCCACCGAGCATAAAAGCAGCAGAACCGTCAGCGGCAACCCGATGTCCGGCCGTCTTCGCACGACCTCCCAGATTCCGAAAACGCCGATGAGAAAAAGGACAATGAAGCGCGGTCCACGGATACCGTACTGTTCATTGAAGAATTTCCAGAAGCCCATGCGGTCATGCACGCCAAACTGATTGGCCCATTCGGCCCGACGCACGAACATGCGTTCCACCATGGACTCGGAGCCATACTGCTTTCTTTCAAGGAAGTTGATAGTGGCGGCGAGGCTCTGGGAGGGATCATTCTCATCAATGTTCGGGTTGCGGCTGGAGCGAATGGGGATGAACAGATGTACCGAGAAACCCATTAGCGCCATCAGCAGGATCATCAGGGCGCTTTTCCAGCGGGGCATCCGAAAGCGCAGTCCCACAACCAGGACCAGCACGGCGGCGGCGATCAGTCCAATAGCAAATTGCTTCATTCCCAGAACCACCGCCGATGCGCCGACCAGCGCTATGAGCACCGGCCAGTCGATAGATCGCCGCAGGTAGATCAGCAGCGCCGAAGAAAGTAACGCGGAGATAACCAGGAAGGCGACATAGCCCTTGAATGTGAACAACAGAACCACCATCCCGGCCGCGAAAAAAACGAAGGACGCCAGCACCAAATATCCGCTTCGGCCGGGCCCGTCATCGTACCTTTTGAGGTAGCGAAACAGCAGATTAGCGCCGACAAGCACCAAAGCAACAAAAAAGACTTTCCCGAGACCCGAGGCGGCCTGCAATATTCCTTCAGAAAGTGATCGTTCCGTCCCGAGCCGCGCCATGACGGCGCTGATCGCCACGACATAAAGAGGCGCCACGGACAGCATAAAACCGAGCGCTACCAGAAGGTGCCAGCGCGATAGCCGCTCACGAGAAAAAATATAAAACATGTAAAAGAGAAAGACGATAACCACGGGGACATAAAAAGGAATTTCGCCCGGTCGTGAAGACATGGCGAATACGAGAAACATCTCTACCGCCACGAATATCGCCAGGGCATACCATGCCCGGGCGTCGGCTCTTCTCTTGAGAACAAAAACCAGGGTGGCCGCCGGGGCGATTAGAAAGGTGGTCATGTGGACGCCGATACCGAGAAAGGCCAGATACACAATCAGCAGCATGATTTTCTCCGCGGAAGCCTTGCCCCGCTTTTCGACGAAAATGATCGTCAGCCACAGCATGGCCATCAGCATCATCATCGACAGCCCGTAGACCTCGGCTTCGACCGAGTTGTTCCAGTTGGTAATACTCCAGGCAAGGAACAGAGTGCCGCAGGCGGCCCCTGCGTAAATTAAAAAGCGGGTGTAGGTCGACCGGTTGGCGACGAAGTACAGGCGAAGAACGCGAACCGCCGTCAGATATGCAAAAAGGGCGGTGAAGGTCGAAGAAAGCACCGAAAGCGTGTTCACCCTGGCAGCCACATCGGTCGCCAGCGGCAGGATACTGAAGAGCCGCCCGATTATAATGTACAGGGGCGTGCCAGGCGGGTGAGGAATTCCCAGAATGTGGCTGCAGGCAGCGAATTCACCACAGTCCCACAGGGAAACAGTGGGCGCCCGGGTCAGAACGTAAACAACTAATACTGCCAGGGAAACCGCGAGTGCGACCAGAGCATTGGTTCTGTCCAGGTTTTGCCAAAAACGTTTATTCATTCAAGAGAGCCGGCTGCAAGTGATGAACTCGCTAGTCTACATCCGTACTAACACCTGTTCTTTTCAAGACACGATAATACAACAATTTTGATGTCCTGTCCAACACCTTTTACAGCTCGTCGCGTAATCCCGATGCATTGGACGGAGTAATCCCCGCTAGGCTTTCTTGGATCCTTCCACCTGTTTGACATAGTTGTCCAGAAGGCCGTTGACAAAGGCTGAAGACTCCCGGGTCGAGAAAGTTTTGGCCAGTTCGATGGCCTCATTGATGACTACCTTCACCGGGACATCAGGCATCTTTTCCACTTCGATAATAGCCATCCTCAGGATATTTCGGTCCAGCACCGCAATCCGCGAGAGGTCCCAGTTCCTGGCCAGCTTTGAGATAATACCATCAACTCTCTCGAGATTATCCACGACATGGCGAAAGAGGTCTTTCACGAAGCGGAGGTTTTTCTCGGAGATTCTCTCATCACCGATAATACGCTCCAGGTTTTCATCCGACCACGCATCTTGCTGCTCGTAAGCATACAGCGCCTTCAGAACCAGCTCACGGGCTCGGTGTCGTGGCGTGTCCGCCATCAGGCTTTCATTTCGCGGTAAAGGTTCAGCAACTCAATCGCCGTCGCGGCAGCGTCCCAACCTTTGTTACCCGCTTTGGTGCCGGATCGTTCTATCGCCTGCTCCAATGTATCCGCCGTAACCAGGCCGTATATGACCGGCCGACCGGTTTCGAGGGCCAGTCGGGCGATCCCTTTGGAGGATTCCGCGGCGATGTAGTCGAAGTGCGGCGTGTCACCGCGGACAATAGCGCCCAGACAAAGGACGGCGTCATGCTGGCCGGAATGGGCCATCTTGGACGCGGCATACGGGATTTCAAAAGCACCCGGAACATAGGCGACTGTGATATGATTCTCGGCTGCACCGTGACGTTTGAGACAGTCCAGCGCTCCCTCCAACAGCTTGTCGGTGAAAAAGTTGTTGTACCGGCTGACGACGATTCCATACTTGAAACCATCAGCCTTCAGGGCGCCTTCATACACTTTGTAGTTCATTGTGGTTTCTCCCTGCTATTTCAAATTCAAAAGATGACCCAGTTTATCCCGCTTGGTTTCGAGATAGCCCTGATTGAATCGGCCCGGCTCGATCTCCAGGGGGATCCGCTCGCTTATTTTAAGACCGTAGCCGTTCAGCCCGATCACCTTGCGCGGATTGTTCGTCAGAAGCCTGATAGAGGACAGTCCCAGATCGGCCAGAATCTGGGCCCCGATGCCGTAGTCGCGAAGATCGGCTTCAAAACCAAGCTCCTCGTTGGCTTCGACGGTGTCTCTCCCTGCCTCCTGTAGCTTGTAGGCCAGTATTTTGTTTGCCAGACCGATACCACGGCCTTCCTGCCGCATGTAGAGCAGGACGCCGCTTCCTTCTTGCTCGATCATTCTCATGGCCGAGTGAAGCTGCGTGCCACAATCGCAGCGACGAGAGCCGAAGACATCGCCGGTCAGACAGCTCGAATGGACCCGCACCAGGACATTTTCATGGCTGGCCACTTCACCTTTTACAAGGGCCAGATGGTGATGGTCGTCAATCTCAGACTTGTATAAGTGCAGTGTAAACGAACCGTAATCAGTCGGCAGGTTGACTGACGTTATTCTCTTGACAAGCATCTCGTGCGCCCGCCGGTACATGATCAGGTCTCTGATCGTGACAATTTTCAGACCGTGTTTCTCGATGAACTTTGTGAGTTTCGGCACGCGCATCATGGTGCCGTCCTCATCCATCACTTCGCACAGCACACCCACCGGTTTCAGGCCGGCCAGCCGGGCCAGGTCGGTCGTAGCTTCGGTATGGCCGGCGCGGGCCAGCACGCCCCCATTCAAAGCCT